>NZ_JBHXWI010000046.1:0-82622 GCF_042671975.1 Rhodococcus sp. NPDC127593
ACCGCCGGCCCCATGTCCATCGACAGGGAGATCAGCTGTCCGTCAGCAGGGACGAACGTGTCCGCCTACAGGGAGGTTGGCATGTCCGCTAGCAGACGGCTGCTGAAAACTGAGCGGGATACGGCATCCCAATTTTGGCCCCTGCCCACCGATCCTGGCTCGAGTCGAGCACGAGGGGCGAAGCGATGTTGTCCGCGAAAGATTGGTATGAGAGTCGTCTGCTGCATCGCAGCGACCGGTTTCCGATCAAGGCGATCGCTTGGGCGATGGGGACTTCCCGCGAACCCGTCCGCTCGGTGTGAGCTGCCGAGGGTCCATCGAAATCCAAAACCTCAGAGCGGGCTCTGTCGTCGAAGCGGTCGAACCTCGAATCCGGGAGTTGTTGAACGAGTTCCCGACGATGCCGGCGACCGTGATCGCCGAACGGATCGGCGGGGACCGGTCGGTCCGTGTTCTCAGCGGCCGGGTTGCCAAACTGCGCCCGGTCTACCTGCCGCCGGACCCCTCCTCTCGCACCACCTACCTGCCCCGGGAGATCGCCCGGTGCGATTTCCGGTTTCCGCCGATTACCCTCCCGATCGACCACGGCCAGATCCGAACGACTACGGAGCTCCCCGTCTTGACCATGAACTGCGGATATTCGCGCTGGGTTGTGTGCAGCGCCATCGCGAGACCGAGCTGATCCACGACTGCCGCGGCATCCTCAGGGCGAACGTTCTTAACGGCGAACCCACCGACCCGGCCACCGGCATCATCGACCGTAACCACGGCTCTGGAGACCTCCTTACTGCCCGGCCGGACGACTTCGACCGGTAGCTCGCAGCGTGGCAGGCCGGTCGCGAACGCCCTCCGCAAACGCGTCCTCTGCTCCGCCATGACCGCTCGCACTAGTGCACCCGCCAGAGGACTCCGAGGTGCAGATCCACTCCTCGAGCGACTACGACGCCGCCCTCGGGATCGGCGACTATTACGGAACGGTGACGTGATGACCGCGAGCACCAGAACATCAGACGGGACCTGACTGCGCGATGCTGCGGGACGGTTGGTCGAGCCGGCCCGGTCCGAGAACTGGCCCATGAAGAATTCCCAGTCGCATAGCGGGAGGCTCCGTCTGGGGGAACCGCGGTGGTGAATTCCGGATTCGGTCGGCGCGCTTCCGAGCCCACCGATCCTTAGAAGCCGTGACATCACCGTCTTCGTCTAAAACCCCACACCCGCGCACTGTCCACGAAATCCTGAGACAACGCAGTGAACGGAGGATGCGACTCGATCTCGCTGCACACACCCGACCTCTAGGTGGGGGAGGGGAGGGGTGCGTGTTTCACGTGAAACGAAACGAACCCAAAGTGACGGATGGCGACATACGGATATAAAAAGGGCGGGCCTCCCAGAGGTGAATCCGGAAGGCCCGCCTTGGTGATGCTTCTGTGGATCAGTCCTTGATGACGACCACGCGACGTGAAGGCTCGGCGCCTTCGCTCTCGCTCGACACGCCATCGACTTTGGCGACTGCGTCGTGAACGATCTTGCGCTCGAACGGCGTCATCGGAGCGAGCTCCTCGCGTTCACCGCTCTCGAGGACGCGGCGTGCAGCCGACGAACCCAGCTCGGTCAGTTCCTCGCGACGGCCGGCACGCCATCCGGCGATGTCGAGCATCAAGCGACTGCGTTCGCCCGTCGCCTGCTGCACGGCCAGGCGCGTCAGTTCCTGAAGTGCGTCCAGCACCTCACCCTTGCGCCCGACCAACTTGGTGAGATCGTCTCCACCATCGATGCTGACAACAGCACGGTCGCCCTCGACGTCGAGGTCGATATCGCCGTCGAAGTCAAGTACGTCGAGCAGCTGCTCCAGGTAGTCGCCGGCGATTTCCCCTTCCTCGATCAGGTAGTCGTCAGAATCGGAATCCACCTCGGTGTCCGGGTTCTGCGTCGTTGCAGTCACGTCTGTCTCATCTCCGTCCACTGCGATGTCAGGCTCACTAGCCATGCTCGTTCTCTTTTCTGAATCAGCGCCGCTTGCGCTTGGGGGACTTTCCGCGGTTTGACTGGGGGCGGGCGCCGGGCTTCGGCTTCGACGTATCTGCGGCCGAACCGTCACCACTCACCTGATCGGAGGCACTTTCTTCGACGACGCCCTCGACGATTTCCGGTTCGCTCGCCGACAAAGAACCGTCCGTTGCGGTCCCGGACTTCTTCTTTTTCTTGGTGAGGTCGGGACGTGCACCGGGCTTCGGAGCGTTGTCCGCCCGACGTGCGATGGCAGCCTGCTTCTTCTCTTCCTCTTCGGCGTCGATGCGACGGAACACGATGTGCTGCTGCCCGTAGGTCCAGATGTTGTTACTCACCCAGTACAGGAGGATCGCGATGGGGAGGAACGGACCACCGACGAGCACACCGAGCGGGAAGATCCACAGCGCGAGCTTGTTCATGATCGCGGACTGCGGGTTGGCAGCGGCCTCGGGACTCTGCCGCGCGACGGAGGCACGCGAGTTGAAGTGAGTCGCGATGCTGGCGATGACCATCAGAGGAACTGCGACAACCGCAATGTTCAGCACCGTGGGGATCGGGCCGTACGCAGCGAACGCGTCGAGTTGTGCCTTCGGCATGGTGATCCAGGCCGAGATGGGCGCGCCGAACAGTCGGGCACTCAAGAAGGACTGCACGTCCTCGACGCTGAAGAAGTAGTTCGGCGTGTTCGCGTTGGCCTCGACCGACATGCTGAGCTGACCGATACCGGTGCCGGTGCGGTTGAACGAGCGAAGCACGTGAAACAGGCCGATGAAGACCGGCGCCTGAGCGAGAACCGGGAGGCAGCCCATGATGGGGTTGAACCCGTGCTCCTTCTGGAGCTTCTGCATCTCGGTGGCCTGGCGCTGACGGTCACCGGAGTACTTCTTCTGCAGAGCCTTGATCTGCGGCTGAAGTTCCTGCATCTGGCGCGTCGTGCGAACCTGCTTGACGAACGGCTTGTACAGCACGGCACGCAGCGTGAACACGAGGAACACCACGGAGAGCGCCCACGTGATACCGCTGTCCGGACCCAGGAAGGGAATGGCACCGAAAACCTTGTGCCAGACCCAGAGGATCCCGGACACCGGATAGTAAATGAAGTCGAGCACGGCTCTATGTACTCCTCTGTTCGTCCACGTTCGCCGGACAGCAACGGCCACCCGCATGACGGTCCATGGTTGATTCCCGCCCACCTGGGACGGGATCCCACCCACCAGGGTGCCAGGGGGCACACTTCGCCAACCGAACCACCGTCAAAAAAAGGCCTTTGATCACCCCGTGGGTACGCAGGGATTCCACCGCGTACTCGCTACAGGTCGGCATGAACCGGCAGGTCGGCATCCTCAGGGGCGACACATACGTCCGGTAGAGCTCGATGAAGAAAATGAGAGTGCGCGCCGGTAACGCGCGAACCGACTTCCACGCGTAAGAGGCCGAGGAGGTGGCCTCGGCCGTGTCGGCGCGCGACTCGTGGAGTGCGCTTTTCATGCGGAGTTACTCACGGGCGCAAGAAGGTCCAATCGAAGGAGACCTGCACGGAGTTGCTTCTCCAGGTCCCGGCTACTTGCAGTCGCAGCTCCCGGAAGAGCCCGAATCACCACATCGGTTCCCCGTGGAACCACGTCCACGAGGTCGATGCAGATATGACGAAGCCGGCGTGCGACTCGATGTCGAATCACCGCCGGCCCGACAGCCTTACTCACAACCAGTCCGAATCGCGGACCGCCGCTACTCACCAGCTCATCTGCCTGCACACGATCGAATGCGTGCACAACCAGATCGCGTCTTCCCATCCGACGACCACGTCGCACAGTCATCGAAAAATCTGAATGACGACGCAATCGGTGCGGCTCAGGCAACACCCCGAGCTCCCGAACCCAGTGTCGGGATCAGGCGGTGAGAGATTCGCGGCCCTTACGGCGACGCGCCGAAACGATTGCACGACCCGCACGGGTCCGCATACGAAGACGGAAGCCGTGAACGCGCGCGCGGCGTCGGTTGTTCGGCTGGAACGTCCGCTTGCCCTTGGCCACGGTCAACACTCCTCGAAGTTCTTCGACGCCTCCCGGCGTCATGGATCTAACATTGACGAAAACTCAGGTGTTCATCCACAAGGTGGGGATGAAACGACTTCAAAACTGGACTCGAGCCAGCACGAAACCGCCACCTCACCACAGGGTGACTGTTCGAGAGTACTTACCACTCACGGTCAGGTCAAACTCGCTCACCTGCGATTCCCCCGCGAATCGGTTGACCGACACGCCGAGGATCGACAAATGCTTGCACCCCAACTTCCAATGTGCCAAACCGCTGTGAGGTTGCCGACACTGTTGCTAGCGTCTATGCATGGTCTCGCCGATGAACCCTGATCGAGTGCCCAGCTCTCGACTTCACCGTTCTCATCTGCATATTCACCACAATTCATCCACAGGGCACAGATGGTGTGCCGCTTCGGATCACCACGAGGGTTGTTGACACCCTTCACTTCCCGGGTCCTCGAACCCGCTCATCCAGGTTTCGCATGCATAAGCGCAGGTCAGCGCGCTCAATCTGGACCCCTCACCACGCAATGACGTCTCGACAGGAGGCGTCTGCGCTTTGTCCACATCTGTGGATAATTGTGTGGAAACACAGTTCAGATGGCATATTCGTAGGTCCGTACGGGGTCCATCCTCAGGTCGGGGAAGCTCCCAATTCCACCTCGACGACGGCACCGACACTCGACTCGGCACCGCTGGCGCCGAGTCCGCGAACACACTGGGGAGGAACCACGTGAACGACGATCCCAATGCGCTCGCACGGATCTGGATCGACGTCGTCGCAGACCTCACATCCGATTCGCCCGGCGGCGATCTGCCGCCGCTGACGAGGGGACAGAAGGCCTGGTTGGCGCTCGTCAAACCACTGACTCTCGCGCAGGGCTTCGCGCTCCTGTCCGTTCCGTCGCCCTTCGCTCAAGAGGCTATCGAGCGGGATCTCCGTGAGCCGATCCTCCACGCGCTCGGCCGTCATCTCGGTGAGCAGGTGGAAGGCCTCGGTGTGCGTATCGCGGCCCCGGTCGACGACGAACCCGAGTCAGAGCCGCCGAGCCGGGACCATCGGCCCGAGCCGGAACCGATCCACACACCCCGCCACCTCGAGACTTCCGTCACCAGTTCCGGCACTTTCCGCAGGCGCCGTTTCGGCTCCGGTGAAGATCAGCCGTACTCCGACACCACGGACTTCGAGGAGGTGGACGACGACCGCGAGGCCCTCGCCAGCGTCCACGAATCCTGGCCGTCGTACTTCACGAAGCCACCCTCCGGCCCGGCACCGTCGGCGACCGGGGGAAACAGTCTCAACGCGAAGTACACGTTCGACACGTTCGTGATCGGCTCGTCCAACCGGTTCGCGCACGCCGCGGCGGTCGCCATCGCCGAGGCACCGGCGCGCGCGTACAACCCGTTGTTCGTGTGGGGAGCATCCGGCCTCGGCAAGACGCACCTCCTGCACGCCGCCGGCCACTACGCCCAGCGGCTGTTCCCGGGGATGCGGGTGAAGTACGTCTCCACCGAGGAATTCACCAACGACTTCATCAACAGCCTCCGCGACGACCGCAAGGTGGCGTTCAAGCGCCGCTACCGCGAGACGGACGTGCTGCTGGTCGACGACATCCAGTTCATCGAGGGCAAGGAAGGTATCCAGGAAGAGTTCTTCCACACCTTCAACACCCTGCACAACGCGAACAAGCAGATCGTCGTCTCGTCCGACCGGCCGCCGAAGCAACTGGCGACGCTCGAGGAACGACTGCGTACGAGATTCGAATGGGGCCTGATCACCGACGTTCAGCCACCCGAACTCGAGACCCGCATCGCGATCCTCAGCAAGAAGGCCCGAATGGACCGGCTCGAGGTGCCCGACGACGTCCTCGAGTTGATCGCCTCCCGGATCGAACGCAACATCCGGGAACTCGAGGGTGCCCTCATCCGGGTGACGGCGTTCGCGTCCCTGAACAGGCAACCCCTGGACCTCACGCTCGCCGAGGTGGTGCTGCGTGACCTGATGCCGGACTCGTCGAGTCTCGAGATCAATGCGGCGACGATCATGGCGGTCACCGCGGAGTACTTCAACATGTCCATCGACGACCTCTGTGGCCCCGGTAAGGCACGTCCGCTGGCGTCCGCCCGCCAGATCTCGATGTACCTGTGCCGTGAGCTCACCGATCTGTCCCTGCCGAAGATCGGGCAGACTTTCGGCCGCGACCACACCACCGTCATGTACGCGGACAAGAAGATTCGCAAGGAGATGACGGAGCGACGCAAGGTCTACGACCAGGTCCAGGAGCTGACCGCCCGGATCAAGCAGCGTTCCAAGAGGTAGTCGACGGCCGCTGTCTCTCCTGCGCCCCTGGTAGCTCGCCTACCGGGGGCACAGGTCGTTTCGGGGGAACTTACGGTCCCGCGGGCAACTCGAGGGACCCCTCGAGCCGGTCCTCGAGGGTTGGCTCGAGCGGGTCCTCGAGGTACCGCTCGAGGGTCTACTCGAGGCCTGCGCGAACCTCTGCCGACACGACACGCCGGTGCAACACGCCGACGCCGGGACCTGGGATAAAGCATGCACACCTGTGGATAAGGGTGGGGATGAGGTGGAATCTCTGTGGACAGAACGTGCAGAACTTTGAACAACCTCGAGTAGTCCACATGGGTGCCGGATCGGTCCTCGAGTTTGTCCTCGAGAATTCCCCATACGGCGACGCGGACGGACCAGCGTCTACACGCCTTCGTCCACAGATTCCACAGGACCTAATAGTACTTCTCATTAATTCTTATAAAAACCTCTTTGAAAACAGGGTTGGGGATTGCGCCGGTTCACAGGCCTCGGTCGGCGACTCGAGGACGCGACCGTTCCACTTTCAAGTTCGTCCTCGAGGGCATACGGTTATGCATCGCCGCTCTGTGAAAGACTGCAGTGCTGTGGTCACGGCCCGACCGTGGCGAATAACCGTGCCTACCGAGAGGAACAACCCGGCGATGGAGCTTGGAAGCCTGAAGTTTCGTGTCTCCCGGGAAGAATTCGCTGATTCAGTGGCATGGGTCGCTCGCAGTCTGCCGTCGCGGCCTCCAGTCCCCGTTCTCGGCGGTGTTCTCCTGGACGCGACCGAGCAAGGGTTGACGGTTTCCGGATTCGACTACGAGGTATCGGCCCAGGTCAGGGTCGCAGCCGAGGTCGGTAGCGCCGGTCAGGTCCTCGTCTCCGGCAAGCTTCTCGCCGACATCACGAAGTCGCTCCCCAACAAGCCGGTCGACGTGACTCTCGAAGGCACCCGCGTGCTGATCACGTGCGGAAGCGCCAAGTTCTCCCTGCCCACCATGCCGGTCGAGGACTATCCTCAGCTTCCGCAGTTGCCGCAGCAGACCGGCTCGATTCCCGCCGACCTCTTCTCCGAAGCGATCAGCCAGGTGGCGGTCGCGGCGGGCAAGGACGACACCCTGCCGATGCTCACCGGCATCCGGGTCGAGATCGAACGCAACGCGATCGTGCTCGCCGCCACCGACCGGTTCCGTCTCGCGGTCCGTGAACTCGAGTGGTCGCCGGCGAACCCCGACACCACCGCGGCCGTCCTCATCCCCGCGAAGACGCTCTCAGAGTCGGCGAAAACACTTGCAGGAGATGCCACTTCGCCAGTCGAGCTGGCGCTCGGTTCGGGCTCCGCGGTCGGCAACGACGGCCTCCTCGGCATCGTCAACGACGGCCGCCGCACCACCACCCGGTTGCTGGACGCCGAGTTCCCGAAGTTCCGGCAGCTGCTGCCGTCCGAGCACACGGCGCTGGCCACCGTGGAGATCGCTCCGCTCGTCGAGGCCATCAAGCGTGTGGCCCTCGTCGCCGAGCGCGGTGCGCAGGTCCGCCTGCAGTTCTCCACCGAGGGGCTTCTCCTCTCCGCGGGTGGCGACGATGCAGGTCGCGCCGAGGAAGGCTTGAACGCGGTCTTCCAGGGTGAGCCGCTCACCATCGCCTTCAATCCCGGCTACCTGATCGACGGGCTGTCTTCGCTGCACAGCGAGCAGGTGCTGTTCGGCTTCACGACCCCCAGCCGCCCCGCGGTGCTGCGTCCGGCCACCGAGGACGAGATCGAGCCCGACGATTCCGGCAACTTCGCGGCGCCGGAGAGCGCGTACACGTACCTGCTGATGCCGGTGCGTCTGCCGGGCTGACGATTTCGCGAAAGCGAAACCAGCACTGCCGAACGAAATCTCACGAGTGGACGGAGATCACGATGCAGATCGGGTTGGTCGGGCTCGGAAAGATGGGATTCAACATGCGCGAGCGGTTGCGCGCGCACGGGCACGAGGTGGTCGGTTACGACCCCCGCCCCGAGGTCACGGATGTGGCGTCGCTGACGGAACTCGCGCAGCGACTCGAGTCTCCGCGAGCCGTGTGGGTGATGGTTCCGGCGGGAAAGATCACCCAGGACACGGTGACCGAGCTGTCGTCGGTGCTCGAGACCGGCGACCTGGTGATCGACGGCGGCAACTCGAGATACACCGACGACAAAGTCCACGGCGAGCTTCTGGGTTCCCGCGGCATCGGCTACGTCGACTGCGGTGTGTCCGGCGGGGTCTGGGGACTCGAGAACGGCTACGGGCTGATGGTCGGAGGATCGGACGCGGACGTCGAGCGGGCGCTGCCGATCTTCGACGCTCTCCGTCCCGAGGGTGAGCGTGCGGACGGATTCGTCCACGCCGGTCCGATCGGCGCCGGCCACTACGCGAAGATGATCCACAACGGCATCGAATACGGACTGATGCAGGCGTACGCCGAGGGCTACGAGCTGCTCGAGGCGGAAGACCTCGTCACGGACGTCCACGGTGTGCTGCGCGCGTGGACCAAGGGCACGGTGGTCCGGTCGTGGCTGCTGGAGCTGCTCGTCAAGGCGTTGGGTGAGGATCCCGATTTCGCCGAGATCTCCGGTTACACAGACGATTCCGGCGAGGGCCGCTGGACCGTGCTCGAGGCGATCGACCATGCCGTGCCTGCGCCGGTGATCTCGGCCGCGTTGTTCGCGCGGTTCGCGTCCCGTCAGGACGATTCCCCCGCGATGAAGGCCGTCTCGGCGCTGCGCAACCAGTTCGGTGGTCACGCCGTGAAGAAGGCGGCAGGCGAGGCAGAAGCCGGTTCTGGAACGTAGGTGTTCGTTCGCGCACTCTCGCTCAGAGACTTCCGTTCGTGGGACGCCCTCGGTCTCACCCTGCGTCCGGGCTGCACCGTCTTCGTCGGACCCAACGGTCACGGCAAGACGAACGTGCTCGAGGCGCTCGGCTACCTGTCCACTCTCTCGTCTCATCGGGTCAGCTCGGACGCTCCGCTGATCAGGACGGGTACCGGTCAGGCGTTCGCCGGGGCGACCGTCGTCAACACCGGCCGGGAACTGACCGTCGATCTCGAGTTGAACGAGGGCAAGTCCAACAGGGCGCGGATCAACCAGTCACCGACCCGGCGGCCGCGGGAGATTCTCGGGATTCTGCAGACGGTGCTGTTCGCGCCGGAGGATCTGTCGCTGGTCCGCGGGGATCCGGGGGATCGGCGGCGCTACCTCGACGAGCTCCTCACGTCCCGTATCCCGCGGATGGCGGCGGTACGCGCCGATTACGAACGGGTGTTGCGGCAGCGGTCGGCTCTGCTCAAGACCGCAGGTGGCGCGCTGCGGCGGGTGTCCCGCGGCGGCGGCCAGTCGAGCGAGGACGGCGCGAGTGCGCTTGCCACACTGGAGGTCTGGGACGGACATCTCGCCGCGCACGGTGCACAGCTGCTCGCCGGTCGGCTTCACCTCGTCCATGATCTCGCTCCCCATCTGGCCGAGTCGTACCAATCGCTGGCACCGGAGTCGAGGCCCGCGAGCATCCGCTACCGCTCGAGTCTGGGCTCGTCGCTGCCACCGGAGTTCACCGACCCGGCTCGAGTGCCCGAGACGGGCGACATCGCGTTTCTCGAGGAGCGGTTCCTCCAGGAGCTGTCCGTGATGCGTTCCAAGGAGATCGAGCGGGGTGTGTGTCTCGTCGGACCGCATCGTGACGATCTCGAACTGCAACTCGGCGACACCCCGGCGAAGGGATTCGCGAGTCATGGTGAGTCGTGGTCGTTCGCGTTGTCGTTGCGGCTGGCGGGATTCGCATTGCTGCGTTCGGAAGGCAGCGATCCGGTGCTCATGCTCGACGACGTGTTCGCCGAACTCGACCGTCGTCGGCGGCGCGCACTCGCCAAGGTCGCGTTGGATGCGGAACAGGTGCTGATCACGGCGGCCGTGCCGGAAGATGTTCCGGAGGAACTCGACGCCGTCCGATTCGGTGTGGAGGCCTGCGACACCGATCGAGGACGGATATCGCACATCGTGGAAGACACGGAGGACCGCTGTGACGGATGATCCCGAACCCACCGCACCGGCGGCGGCCTCCGAACCGGAGGTGAAGGGAATCGATCTCGCCCGCCGTGCCCTCGAGGAGGCACGTGCCGCGGCGAAGGCGAGCGGAAAATCCGTCGGGCAGGGCCGCCGGTCCGGAACCGGTGTCCGGGCCCTGCGCGCCCGGCGTCGACGCGGATGGTCGGGTCCCGGGCCGGACGACCGCGATCCCCAGCCGTTCGGTGCGCTGACCAACGCGCTCGCGAAACAGCGCGGCTGGTCTCCCAAGGTGTCCGAGGGGACGGTCCTCGGTCGGTGGGTGCAGGTGGTCGGTGAGGACATCGCTGCGCACGCCGAACCGACGGGGCTGCGGGACGGGATCCTGAGCGTCTCCGCGGAGTCGACGGCCTGGGCGACGCAGCTTCGGATGATGCAGTCGCAGATTCTCGCGAAGATCGCCGCGGCCGTCGGCGACGGCGTCGTGAAGTCGTTGCGGATCACCGGTCCGACCGCCCCGAGCTGGCGAAAAGGTGAACGGCACGTCCGGGGGCGCGGTCCCCGGGACACCTACGGATAGGCCGGAGCGGACGTTCGGTCCCTAGTTTTGTCTATTACTCGGTGTTACAGTTACTCCAAGTTTGAGTGAACTGTGCCACAAGTCTTCGTCGTGGCGCAGCCGCCGGCACGAAGGAGTAATGAGATGTCCGCCCCGACTGCACCCCGGAACGCGATCCCCGAACCGGACCACATCCTGTTGCAGGCCAGGAACGTGGAGTTCGACTGGTCGAACCTTCCCATGCACTGGATCCCGGGCGACCCGTTCAGCACGCACGTCCTCAACGTCCTGCACCTTCTCCTGCCTGCGGGCGAGGAGTGGTTCGTCGAGACGTTCAAAGAGGCTCTGCCGCTGATCGAGGACGAGCAACTCCGCGACGACGTGGTCGGGTTCATCGGCCAGGAGGCGATGCACGCCAACGCCCACACCGGCGTCCTGGCGCACCTGAGGGAGAAGGGTCTCGACCCGACGCCGTTCACCGAGCAGATGGAATGGACGTTCTCCAAGATCCTCGGACCGCGACCGCTCACCGGTCTGCGTGAGAAGAACTACCTGATCGAGCGGCTGGCGGTCATCGCCGCCATCGAGCACGTCACCGCGTTCCTCGGCGACTGGGTACTCAACGCCGAGGGGCTCGACCGCGCCGGGATGCATCCGACGATGCTCGACCTGCTGCGCTGGCACGGCGCCGAGGAGGTGGAGCACCGCTCCGTCGCGTACGACGTCATGCGGTACTTCGACAAGCGTGAGTCCCGGCGGATCCGCACCCAGGTGATCGTCACCCCGGTCATCGTGTGGCTGTGGGTGCGCGGCACCCGTTTCCTCATGCGGAACGATCCGGAGCTCGCCCAGTGGTCGGCGCACCGGCGTAAGCCGCACCTGACCGATTTCTTCGCGGCAGGCAAGCGTGGCACCCTCCCGACGGCCCGGGAACTCGGCAAGCGGATGTCGACGTATTTCACGCGTTCGTACCACCCGAGCAACGAGGGTTCGACGGCGCAGGCCGTGAAGTATCTGGCGTCCTCGCCCGCGGCTCAGGCGGCCGAGCGATGAAGCTGTCCCGGGTGCGGGAGGTGCTCACCGGGCAGGGCCTGCCCCGCTACGACGCTCCCCCGGACATCAAGGGGCGACCGCGCCCCGACCGCGCCATGCGGATCACCGAGGCCGTGGCCGCCAAGTACCTCGGTGTTCTCACCGCGTACGAGTACGATCCGGGGGTCGCCGGGCACAACCCGGACGTGGCGATGAAAATGGTTGTCTCCCAACGTGACGTCGTGGCACTGGACGAGAACGTCGTGCAGCTGCGGTTCGAAGCCGAGGACGGTGCGGAACTCCCGGCGTGGCAGCCGGGTTCGCATCTAGACTTCCACTTGCCGTCCGGGCTGCGACGTCAGTACTCGCTGTGCGGGGACCCGTCCGACCGCACGGGCTTCAGTATCGCCGTCCGCCGGATCCCGGACGGCGGTGGTGGATCCCTCGAGATGCACGCGCTCGAACCGGGCGCCCCGGTGACGGTTCGCGGCCCCCGCAACGGGTTTCCCTTCGTCGGCGAGGGGAGTGCGCTCTTCGTCGCCGGCGGCATCGGCATCACGCCGATCCTGGCGATGGTCCGGGCGGCGCGCGATCTCGGTATGGACTGGCAGTTCGTGTACTCAGGCCGGTCACGAGAGTCGATGCCGTTCCTCGACGAGATCGAAACGTTCGATCGGTCACGGGTTTTCATCCGTCCCGACGACGAGTTCGGACTGCCGACCGCCGAGGAGTTGCTGGAGCGTGCCGCGCCGGGCGGCGCCGTCTACTGTTGCGGGCCGACGCCGATGCTGGAGTCGGTACGCCGCGGGTTTCCCGGAAGCCCGGCCACTGCATTGCATTTCGAGCGATTCGGGGCGCCGCCGGTGCTCGACGGCACCGAGTTCGAAGTGCAGCTCGTCAGCACGGGTGAGGTACTCACCGTGCCTGCCGACGAGTCCGCACTGACGGTGATCAAGAAGACGATGCCCGGAGTGGGGTATTCGTGCCAGCAGGGATTCTGCGGCACCTGCAGGGTGAAGGTGCTGTCCGGCACCCCGGATCACCGTGAGACGCGGCTCACCGACGCCGAGCAGGAGAACGAGATGCTGATCTGCGTGTCCCGCGCCGACACCGGCCGTCTCGTCCTCGATCTGTAGTTCCCACCGCAAATCCCGAACCCGATCCCGCACGACGACCAGAGGACCCACCATGACTCCATCCACATCCGGTACCACCCGGCGGATCACCAACGGTTCCGTCGAACTCGCCGTGTTCGAGGAGGGCAACCCCGACGGCGAGACGATCGTGCTGGTGCACGGCTGGCCCGACACCCACGACCTGTGGAGCCGAGTGGTGCCGTTCTTGAAGGAGCGGTTCCGGGTGATCAGCTACGACAGCCGCGGTGCAGGCCGGAGCACCGTGCCCACCCGGGTCGAGGACTACCGACTGCCCGCCCTGGCCGGCGACCTGTTCGCGGTGATCGACGCCGTGAGCCCGGGCCGTCCGGTGCACGTGCTGGCCCACGACTGGGGATCGGTGGAGGGGTGGGAGGCGGTCTGCGAACCGGAAGCACGCGCGCGAATCGCGTCGTTCACCTCGATCTCGGGGCCCAACCTCGATCACCTCGGCAAGTGGACGCGCCGTCGCATGTCGGACCGCAGCTTCGGCGGGCCGCTCGCCCAAGCCGTCGCGTCCGGCTACACCGTCCTGTTCCAGATTCCGGGCCTGGCGACGCTGCCGCTGCGGCTGTGGTTCTCCCGGCACTGGCCGGCGTTTCTGAAGTTCTTCGACCGCCTCGACCCCGCGCTGGTGCGTCCGGCGCCGACGCTGGCGGACGACATGGTCAACGGCCTGAAGCTGTACCGCGCCAACATCCGTGCGAGGCTGCTGAGGCCGCGCGAGCGGTACACCGATGTCCCCGTCCAGCTGATCCTGAACAAGAACGACAAGGCGGTGCGGCCCGTCGGCTACGAGGACACCGAGAAATGGGCGCCCGACCTGCGCCGTCGAGAGGTCGACGCCGGGCACTGGTCGCCGATCTCCCACGCCGAGGACATCGCGCAACTCGCCGCGGAGTTCGTGCTGCACGTCGAGGACCGGCGGTCGGCAGGTATCTCGGACGGCCCGTCCGAGAGCGCTTCGGCCTAGGTTTTCACTCCCGAGACGCCCTGAAAATTCGTCTACGGGGCGCTCAGGGGTGTCATAGCCCGCTCCTGGCGCTGACGTACCAGTAAGATGGCCGAGGTAACTAGCGGCAAGATTCCCGATTCTCGTCTCCCGCGTGCCCGACCAGGGCGGTGGGCGCCTGCGTCGGGCATTGGACGGAGAAGGAGAGCTACCCACCCGTGGCTGCCCAGAAGTCAGACAAAAGCACCTCCAGCAAGGACTACGGCGCTTCTTCCATCACCGTCCTCGAGGGACTCGAAGCTGTTCGTAAGCGACCGGGTATGTACATCGGTTCCACCGGTGAACGCGGTCTCCACCATTTGATCTGGGAAGTCGTCGACAACTCGGTCGACGAGGCCATGGCCGGCTACGCCAGCAAGGTCGAGATCACCCTGCTCGAAGACGGTGGCGTCCGGGTCATCGACGACGGTCGAGGCATCCCCGTCGGGATGCACGCCTCCGGTGTCCCCACCGTCGAGGTCGTCCTCACCCAGCTCCACGCCGGCGGCAAGTTCGACTCCGACTCCTACGCCGTGTCCGGCGGTCTGCACGGTGTCGGTATCTCCGTCGTCAACGCGTTGTCCACCAGGCTCGACGTCGACATCAAGCGCGACGGCTTCCGCTGGAACCAGACCTACACCGATTCCAAGCCGGGTGAACTCGTCAAGGGCGAGGCCACCAAGGAGACCGGCACAACGGTCACGTTCTGGGCCGACTCGAACATCTTCGAGACCACGGTCTACAGCTTCGAGACGGTCGCCCGCCGCCTTCAGGAGATGGCCTTCCTCAACAAGGGCCTGACGATCACCCTCACCGACGAACGCGTCAGCGACGCCGAGGTCACCGAAGAGGTCGTCAGCCAGGTCGCGGATGCTCCGAAGACCGCCGAGGACGAGTCCGCCGAGGCGGAGGCGCCGGTCGCGCACAAGGTGAAGACCCGCGTCTACCACTACCCGGGCGGCCTCGAGGATTACGTGCGGCACATCAACCGCACGAAGCAGCCGATCCACAACTCCGTCGTCGGTTTCACCGCCAAGGGCACCGGCCACGAACTCGAGATCGCGATGCAGTGGAACTCCGGCTACTCGGAGTCGGTCCACACGTTCGCGAACACCATCAACACCCACGAGGGCGGCACCCACGAAGAGGGCTTCCGTTCCGCTCTGACGGCGACGGTCAACAAGTACGCGCTGGACAAGAAGCTCCTCAAGGAGAAGGACCCGAAGCTCACCGGTGACGACATCCGTGAGGGTCTCGCCGCGATCCTCTCGGTGAAGGTTGGTGAACCGCAGTTCGAGGGTCAGACGAAGACGAAGCTCGGCAACACCGAGGTCCGGTCGTTCGTCCAGAAGGCGAGCAACGAGCACCTGTCGCACTGGTTCGAGGCGAACCCGGCCGACGCGAAGACCATCGTGAACAAGGCGGTGTCATCGGCGCAGGCCCGCGTCGCCGCCCGCAAGGCCCGCGAACTGGTGCGCCGCAAAAGCGCCACCGACCTCGGCGGTCTGCCGGGCAAGCTCGCCGACTGCCGGTCCAACGATCCGAGCAAGTCCGAGATCTACATCGTGGAGGGCGACTCCGCAGGCGGCTCGGCCAAGTCCGGGCGCGACTCGATGTACCAGGCGATCCTGCCGCTGCGCGGAAAGATCATCAACGTCGAGAAGGCACGCATCGACCGAGTGCTGAAGAACACGGAAGTTCAGTCGATCATCACCGCGTTCGGCACGGGCATCCACGACGAGTTCGACATCGCGAAGTTGCGGTACCACAAGATCGTGCTGATGGCCGACGCCGACGTCGATGGCCAGCACATCGCAACGCTGCTGCTCACGCTGCTGTTCCGCTTCATGCGGCCGCTCGTCGAGCACGGCCACGTCTACCTGGCGCAGCCCCCGCTGTACAAGCTGAAGTGGCAGCGCAGCGACCCGGAGTTCGCGTACTCCGACCGGGAGCGCGACGCCCTGGTCAAGGCCGGCCTCGAGTCGGGCAAGAAGATCAACAAGGACGACGGCATCCAGCGTTACAAAGGTCTCGGCGAGATGAACGCCAAGGAACTGTGGGAGACCACGATGGATCCGTCGGTGCGCGTCCTGCGTCTGGTGACGCTCGACGACGCAGCCGCAGCCGACGAGCTGTTCAGCGTTCTCATGGGTGAGGACGTCGAGGCCCGGCGAAGCTTCATCACCCGTAACGCCAAGGACGTCCGCTTCCTCGACGTCTAGGTATCCGGCACAAGAGATTACGGATGTCGTGCAGCCACCGGCGGTCGGAAGACCCCGGTGGCTGCACCCGTCTGGGCCGGTTGCGCGACCGGGTGAGGCAGAAATCCGTCCTCGACTGTGAACCGCGATTCTGTGTAGCCTGGTCCGCTGATCCACCCCGCGACGACAACGTCTGGGATCGGTGGTGCGCATGTTACTTGGAAGTAAGGATCGGGGAATTTCTGTGGTAAGAACGTTCCCCATGGGGATGTGATGAACTTGTTACATTCGGAAATCGGTGCGTCGGGCAGCGCTGCGCACAGCGCAACTGATCGATCACTTTCCTCTGTCGACGCGTGTCGTCCGGGCCGGTACGACTGCCCTGTCGCAGGCGCGGTCACGAGCACAGAGCGACAAGCTATGAGTGGTTGGAAAGGAAGCGTGGGATGAGCGACGATTCGCCGCCCCGGGCAAAGTTCTGGGATATCGAGGGCTGGGGCCTGCGGTGGAAGGTGACCGCGGTTCTCGCAGTTCCCGTCACCGTCGCCATGGTGCTCGGCGGGCTCCGTGTGCAGGGCGAGCTGAGTAACGCCGTCCACTTCACCGAGGCGGCCGACCAGATCGTCGTCGTCCCGGACATCGTGGCCCTCGAGGCCTCGATGGGTACCGTGACCAGTGGTTACGCCTCGGGTACCCTCACCAAGCAGGACCGCGAGGACGCGGAATCCCTGATGAACGGCGTGTCCGAACAGGCCCGGAACCCCGAACTGGATCCCGCCGTCGCGAGTTCCATCAACCAGACCGTCTCGGACGGTCGGGCCCTCCTGAATCTGATGGATTCCCCGGGCGTCGCCACCGACCTGCTCGCGGAACGCCAGCGCGCGTTCGCCGCGGACTTCATCCGCGAAGTGGACGATATCGTGCGTCCAATCGAAGACAGCGAAGTCGTCGACAAGGGCTACCAGCTGACCAACGCGTGGCAGGCGCAGCGTCGTCTGTTCGAGCAGGCCATGGGCCTCGTGATCGTGAAGGACGTCTACGCCGGTCCCGACGGACGGGAGAAGGCCCGCACGGGCGACATTCCCACCTCGGCCGTCGTCGCGGCCGCCGGCGCCGAATCGAGCCTCCTCGACGTCCTCGACCGCTACTACCCCAAGGGGGATGCCCGTGTCGAGACGCTGCGAAACAACATCAACGACCGTAACGCCCTCATCGACCAGGGCCTGGCCGATGCGGCGCGCGGCGGGATGCTGCCCATCCTGCAGCTGCGCTCCTCCCTCATCGCGAGCCGTGACGTCTACCAGGAGCTGACCAGCGAGGCGGCGAACGACATCGCGTCCACCGTGCAGATCCGCGCGGCCGAGACCCGGTCCGCCGCGCTGCGTGACACGGCGATCGTCCTCGGAACCCTGCTCGCCGCGCTCGTCCTCGCGCTCCTCGTGTCGCGTTCGCTGATCGGTCCGATCCGCCGCCTGCGGTACGGCGCGCTGAAGGCCGCCCGCCGCGACCTCCCGGAGGCGATCGAGCAGATCAAGGCCAGTGACGATCCGCGGGCACTGTCGTTCGAGCCGGTGGCCGTGCACTCCTCCGAGGAGATCGGCCAGCTCGCCCGCGCCGTGGACGACATCCACGGGCAGGCCCTCAAGCTCGCCGGTGAGCAGGCACAACTGCGCCTGCAGATCAACGACATGTTCGAAACGCTCGCACGCCGAAGCAAGTCGCTCGTCGACCAGCAGCTCGGCCTGATCGAGAATCTCGAGTTCGAGGAGAAGGACCCGAAGCGACTCGAGAGCCTGTTCCGGCTCGACCACCTGGCCGCGCGTATGCGCCGGAACGGTGAGAACCTGCTGATTCTGGCCGGCACCCGCGTGCGTCGTTCGCAGGCGGCGCCGATTCCGCTCGGCGACGTGCTGCGTGCCGCGATCTCCGAGGTCGAGGACTACCAGCGTGTGCAGATGGGTGCGACCCCCGAAGGCGCACTCAGCGGCACCGTCGTCACGGACGTCGTGCACCTGCTCGCCGAACTCGTCGACAACTCGCTTCGCGCTTCGCCGCCCGACACGGTGGTGACGTTCAGCTTCGCTCGCGCCGTGGACGGCGGGGTGCTGCTCGAAATCGCGGACCGCGGCATCGGTATCCCGGCCGACGACATGCGCGCCGTCAACGAGCGTCTGGCGTCGGGTGGTGAGGTCGGTCCCGAGACCGCGCGCCACATGGGTCTGTTCGTCGTGAGTCGGCTCGCGAAGCGTCACGGCCTGACCGTGCGCCTGCGGTCGACGTTCGACACCGCCCGCAACCCGGGTGTGACCGTGAGCATCCACATCCCGAATGCGCTGATCGTGTCGCAGGCTGCCCGACAGGACACGGGACCGCAGCGGAGGATTCCCGCGGCGCCGGTCCGGACCGCCATCCCGGCACCCGCGGCCCCGGCCCAGCGCAAGGACAACGGACAGCAGCAGCCGGCAACCCGCAACGGACTGCCGACCCGCACCCCGTCCACACCTCCGCCCGCGCCGAGCCCGGCACCTGCGAGCGCGGTGACGACGGCCTCCGGCACGAGCCTGCCCCGGCGTCAGCCCGGTGCCAGCGGCATCGCGGCCGGCGCGGCATCGTCGACCGGTGCCCCGGCGGCGCAGCAGTCCCAGGACACCGTCAACGTCCGCGGATCCGGGGCGATGCCGAAGCTGCCCGTGCGGCGGCCGCAGGCGGCGACCCCGGAGACGGCACCGGCGGAATCGCGGCCACAGCACGCGCCGCACGCACCACGTAGCGAGAACCGCATCGAGACGCGGACCGCGGAGCAGCCCGCACCCCTGTCGTCGAACGGCGACGACCAGGGACCGGTCCGGCACCGCTACCGCACCAACTCGGCGAAGACCGCGTCGTTCTTCCAGTCGCGGATCGATCCGCCACCGGCCGAGGCGGCACCGCGCCGAGGCGGCGGCACCCCGATCTTCTCCGACATGGTGTCCGACTGGCTGACCGATCCGACCGGCACCGAAGGCGCACCCGGCGACTGGCATTCCGCCGGCGACGCCGGATGGTCCGCCGCCGAACGGATCAGCGAGACTCCCGTCGAGGTCGACCCGGAGATCGGACTGCCGAAGCGGCGTCCCGGAGACCGGCTGGTTCCAGGCACGGTCGAAGGCGCGCACAATACGGGGACACTGCGCCGGGTGCGTGACCCTGAGACAATTCGCGCCAATCTCAGTCGTCACCAGCAGGGCGTCCGAAACGGCAGGGCCACGAGGCTCGCGGAACGTAACAGCATTGAAGGAGACCGATGAACACCGCTCATGGATCCGACGTCACGCGACCGCTCGACTGGTTGGTGTCGAACTTCGCCAGTGACGTGCCCGGTGTCTCCCACGCCGTGCTCGTGTCCGCGGACGGTCTCCTGATGGCGGCCAGCGCCCACCTCCCGATCGACCGGGCCGAGCAACTGGCCGCCGTCACGTCGGGGCTGGCCAGCCTGTCGGCCGGTGTGTCCCGGTTGTTCGAAGGCGGCGGAGTGCTGCAGTCGGTGGTCGAGATGCAGCACGGATACCTGCTGCTCATGAGCGTCGGCGACGGCTCGCACCTCGCGACCCTCACCGACGCCGAGTGCGACATCGGACAGGTCGGCTACGAGATGGCGATCCTGGTCGACCGCGTCGGCGCATCGGTGCAGGCCACGGCCCGCACCCCGCAGGGTCTCTGATCAGCCCATGCCCATGAACGACCACCACTCGGAGCAGCCGGGCCCGAACATCGTGCGCCCGTACTCGCTGACGTCGGGCCGGACCCGGCCTGCGGTCGAACTCGCGCTCGAAGCGTTGATTCAGGCACTGCCGCAGTCGGTGGACCGGCAGTGGGAACTCGACGACGTCAACGCCGCGATCGTCGCGTTGTGCCAGCAGTCGCCTTCGGTCGCCGAGATCGCCGCCCGGGTGGGCGTGCCCCTCGGAGTGGCACGCGTCCTGGTCGCCGACCTGGTCGAGGCCGGTCATCTTCAGATCCTGGCCACCCTGAAGGAAGACTCGACCGACTCCGAACGTCGTGAACTCATCGAAAGGGTCCTCAGTGGACTTCGCGAAATCTGATCCCCGCAATCGGGTGACCTCGACCAAGATCGTGATCGCCGGCGGGTTCGGCGTCGGCAAGACCACGCTGGTGGGGGCTGTCTCCGAGATCGTCCCGCTGCGTACCGAGGCGCTCGTCACCAACGCCAGCGACGGCGTCGACAACCTGGCTGCGACACCGCAGAAGGGCACGACCACCGTCGCCATGGACTTCGGGCGCATCAGCCTGGCCGACGACCTGGTGCTGTACCTGTTCGGTACCCCCGGTCAGCACCGGTTCTGGTTCATGTGGGACGACCTGATCCGCGGTGCGATCGGTGCGATCGTCCTGATCGACACGCGCCGGCTGGACGAGAGTTTCGCGGCGGTCGACTTCTTCGAGGCCCGGCAACTGCCGTTCCTCGTCGCGATCAACGAGTTCGACGACGCCCCGCGCTACCCCATCGAGGACATCCGTGCGGCCCTCGCGATCTCCGAGGACGTGCCGATCATCCCGATCGACGCGCGTGACCGGGAATCGGCGAAACGCGCACTGGTCGCGATCACCGAATACGCACTGACCAAGCTCCACACGGCCGCGTACTGAGGATTCGAAATATGTCGGACGACTTGCAGCACTTCTCCATGGGCACGTGGATCGTCGCCCTCGCCGCGGTCACGGCGTTCATCGGCGTCTTCGTCGGTATCGCCAGCGCCCGTAAGGCGGTGACCGCGCCGAACCCGAGGCAGCGGTACCTCTGGCTGGCCTGGGGTGCGCTGTCGATCGGCGGCATCGGCGCCTGGCTGCCGCACTACATTGCGATGGTCGGGTTCGAGGTCTACGGCAGCGTGGTGCGCTACGACGTCCTGTGGATCGCGGTCTCGTTCGTGGTGCCCGTCGCGGCTGCCGCCGTGGCGTTGCTGATCATCAGCCCGCCGCCGACGAAGCACCGGCTGCCGAGTGCGTCGGTGGAGATCGGCCGCCTCGCCGGCGGTGCGGTGCTCCTCGGCGTCGGCTTCACCGGAATGGACCTTGCGATCGTCTCGTCCCTCGAGATCCAGGGTTCGGTGAACTCCGACATCCTGCTGACGGCGGCATCGGCCGTGATCGGCCTGGTCGTCGGCGCCGGAATCATGTGGTCGATCTCGGCACTCGAATCCCGCACGCTGCGACTCGTGGCGTCGGCGGTCGTGGCGGCCGGGCTGGTGGCCATGCACTACACCGGCGTGTTCGGGCTGAGCGTCATCGTCGACCCGGCCGTGGCGCGCCCGGACGGACTCGAGGTGTTCTCGATCCTGTTTCCCGTCTTCGTGCTGGGCATGCTCGTGGTCACGATCCCGATCACCGCCCTGCTGATGGCGCCCGACCGCGTCGCCGCCGAGCTCGAACTCGAGGCCGAAATGCTCGCCGCCGAATCCCTCGCCGCCGAATCCCAGGGCAGGGAGCTCGAACTCCAATAGATCGGACGACTCCTGCAACACCGATTCATGGGCGCACCCGAGTCCTTCACCCTCACAGCTGACCTGCACCTATAGACTCGGGTGGTTGCGCGACGTCGTGCAGGACCGCGAGTCCGCGAGGAGACGTCAAGCCGAGTAGAAGAAGGAGCTCATGACCGACACAACGTTGCCGCCGGAGGGACCGGGGCACGACCGCATCGAGCCCGTCGACATTCAGCAGGAGATGCAGAGCAGCTACATCGATTACGCGATGAGCGTGATCGTGGGTCGTGCGCTGCCCGATGTGCGCGACGGCCTCAAGCCGGTGCACCGCCGCGTTCTGTACGCGATGTACGACAACGGTTACCGGCCCGATCGCGGTTATGTGAAGTCTGCGCGACCGGTCGCCGAGACGATGGGTAACTACCACCCCCACGGCGACGCCTCGATCTACGACACGCTCGTCCGCATGGCCCAGCCGTGGTCGCTGCGGTACCCGCTCGTCGACGGCCAGGGCAACTTCGGTTCCCGCGGCAACGACGGCGCCGCCGCGATGCGCTACACCGAGTGCCGGCTCACTCCGCTGGCCATGGAAATGCTGCGTGAGATCGACCACGAGACGGTCGATTTCACCCCGAACTACGATGGTCGTACACAGGAACCGTCAGTTCTCCCCAGCCGTATCCCCAACCTGTTGATCAATGGTTCCGGTGGCATCGCCGTCGGTATGGCCACCAACATCCCGCCGCACAACCTGCGCGAGGTCGCCGAGGCCATCTACTGGGCGCTGGAGAACTGGGAAGCCGACGAGGAGTCCACCCTCACCGCGGTCATGGAACACGTGAAGGGACCCGACTTCCCGACGCACGGCCTGATCGTCGGAGGCCAGGGCATCCACGACGCCTACACCACCGGACGCGGGTCGGTCCGCATGCGCGGTGTGGTGGAGATCGAGGAGGACGCCAAGGGGCGCACCACCATCGTCATCACCGAGCTGCCGTACCAGGTGAACCCGGACAACCTGATCACGTCGATCGCCGAGCAGGTCCGCGACGCGAAGATCGCCGGCATCTCCGACATCCACGACGAGTCCTCGGACCGCGCGGGTATGCGCATCGTCGTCACCGTCAAGCGTGACGCGGTCGCGAAGGTCGTGCTCAACAACCTGTACAAGCACACCCAGCTGCAGACCAGCTTCGGCTGCAACATGCTGTCCATCGTCGACGGCGTGCCGCGCACCCTGCGTCTCGACCAGATGATCCGGCTCTACGTCGCCCACCAGGTCGAGGTCATCCGCAGGCGCACCGAGTACCTGCTCCGCAAGGCAGAGGAACGCGCTCACATCCTGCGCGGACTGGTGAAGGCGCTCGACGCCCTCGACGAGGTCATCGCGCTGATCCGGGCGTCGCAGACCGTCGACATCGCGCGGGCCGGCCTGATCGAGCTCCTCACCGTCGACGAGATCCAGGCCGACGCGATCCTCGCGATGCAGCTGCGCCGCCTCGCCGCCCTCGAGCGTCAGAAGATCATCGACGAACTCGCCGAGATCGAGCTGGAGATCGCCGACCTCAAGGACATCCTCGAGAAGCCCGAGCGTCAGCGCCGGATCGTCCGCGACGAGCTGAAGGAAATCGTCGACAAGCACGGCGACGACCGCCGGACCCGCATCATCGCGGCCGACGGGGACGTGGCCGACGAGGATCTGATCGCCCGCGAGGACGTCGTCGTCACGATCACCGAAACCGGCTACGCCAAGCGCACCAAGACCGACCTGTACCGCTCGCAGAAGCGCGGCGGCAAGGGCGTGCAGGGCGCCGGGCTGAAGCAGGACGACATCGTCTCGCACTTCTTCGTCAGTTCCACGCACGACTGGCTGCTGTTCTTCACCACGAAGGGCCGCGTGTACCGGGCCAAGGCGTACGAGCTGCCGGAGGCGAGCCGCACGGCCCGCGGACAGCACGTGGCCAACCTGCTCGCGTTCCAGCCCGACGAGCGGATCCAGAGCGTCATCCAGATCAAGACGTACGAGGACGCCCCCTACCTGGTTCTCGCCACCCGCAACGGTCTGGTGAAGAAGTCCAAGCTCACCGACTTCGACTCGAACCGCAGCGGCGGCATCGTCGCGATCAACCTGCGCGGCGAGGACGAACTGGTCGGCGCGGTGCTCTGCTCCTCCGACGACGACCTGCTGCTCGTCTCCGCGCAGGGGCAGTCGATCCGCTTCTCCGCCACCGACGAGGCGTTGCGTCCGATGGGCCGCGCCACGTCCGGTGTCCAGGGCATGCGGTTCAACGGCGACGACGAACTGCTGTCGCTCAACGTGGTGCGTGAAGGCACCTATCTGCTGGTGGCGACGTCGGGTGGCTACTCGAAGCGCACCGGTATGGAGGACTATCCGGTCCAGGGTCGCGGCGGAAAGGGCGTACTTACGATTCAGTACGACAGGAAACGTGGCACCCTGGTCGGAGCGCTCATCGTGAACGACGACGACGAGCTCTACGCGATCACGTCGGGCGGTGGCGTCATCCGCACCGCCGCCAAGCAGGTCCGCAAGGCCGGTCGGCAGACCAAGGGCGTTCGTTTGATGAACCTCGGGGAAGGCGACACCCTGCTCGCGATCGCGCGCAATGCCGACGAACCCGACGAACCCGACGACAACGCCGAGAGCAGCGGCAAAGGAGCTAAGGAGTCCTAGTGAGCACTCCCAACCAGCCAGGCAGTGACCGGCAGAACCCGGGTTCCGCCAACAAGGCGCCATCCGAGCAGCAGGCCTCCCGCACACCCGAGAACGGGTCGGCGCGACCGAACCCGCAGCAGGGTTCCGCGCCGCAGGGGCCGCAGGCGTCAGCCGGTCGTGGTCCCGCTCAGGCGGGGCCGGCTGCCCGGCCGGGCAGTGCTCCCGACGCGAGACCGGATCGGCAGGCTCCGGCCGATCCGGCCCGGTCTCCGTCGACGCCCCAGCATCAGGGTCCGCGTACGCAGACGCCGCAGGGCCGGTCCGTGCCGCCGCAGCAGGGTCACGCTCCGAATCAGCAGGCTCCCGGGCATCAGGGCCCGCCGCAGCAGGCGCCCGGCAACCGGGTCCCTGCGGGTGGTGCTCCCACCGAGGGTGCGCAGTCCATTCGGGGAAATCAGGCTCCGCCGTGGCAGCGTGGAATGCAGCGTGAGCCGCAGACCAATCTGAAGCGACCGGTGCAAGGCGGGGCCGGTGCCAAGCAGGCTCCGCGCCCGGAGGGTCAGCCGAACCCGGCCAACGGCGCGGCTGCAGTGGCCGCGGCGGGTGCCGCGGCAGCGAAGGCTCCCGGCGGCCAGGACGTCCAGAAGCCGCAGACCGCCCCGACGCAGAAGACGCCGCCCCAGAGCGCCCCCGCGCAGGGTCAGCGACCCCAGGGCGCGCCGAACTCGGGTGCTCCCACCCAGGCCGTGCCCACGCAGAAGGCGCCCGCACAGAACCTGTCGTCGCCGGCGAAGGGGCAGCCCGCGCCCAAGCAGGGGTCCGATCGCGCACCGTCCTCGACCGCGGCCACTGCAGCGGTCGGTGCGGTGTCCGGTGCAGCCGCGGCCGGTGCCGTGACGCAGCGGGAGGCAGCGAAGGCGAAGGCGTCCGCGATCGACGGACCCACCCGGCACATCAACCGGGACGCGCTCCCCAAGGACATGCCGGACCTGTCCGAGGCCAAGCACCCGTTGCCCGGGGCGGCGGCCACGGGTCAGCAGCCGAAGATCGCCGTGGCCCCGCAGCGGGTCGAGGAGGGCGAGGCTCTCCGGGCGACGGTGCAGGTCCGCAAGATCGATCCATGGTCGACGCTGAAGATCTCGTCCGTCATCTCGGTGTCGCTGTTCTTCGTGTGGATGGTGGCCGTCGGTCTGCTGTACGTCGTCCTGGACGGGATGGGCGTGTGGGACCGGCTGAACAACGCATTCACCGATATCGTCGCGGAGTCGAGCTCTGAGGGGCTCGTGACGGCCGGGCAGGTCTTCGGATACGCCGCCGTCATCGGCCTCGCGAACATGGTGTTGTTCACCGCGCTGGCGACGATCGGCGCGTTCATCTACAACCTGTGTTCCGACCTCGTCGGGGGCGTCGAAGTGACGCTCGCCGACCGGGACTGAACGCGGAAAACGATGGGGGCTGAGCTGGGAAAAGAGCGTCTCGCCGGACCGGTTTTGGTAGTTGCCGGTCCGGTGGGGTAATCTTCCGACTCGGTTCAGGGAACTGTGCGAGATGAGTTTCCAGACTTCAGGGGCCTATAGCTCAGGCGGTTAGAGCGCTTCGCTGATAACGAAGAGGTCGGAGGTTCAAGTCCTCCTAGGCCCACTCCTGGTGCCGGTGAAAGGTCATTCGCATGAAGGTCCTCCTGTTTGTGGGAGCCGGAGTGCTGGTGGCAATCGGACTGTCCAAGTTGCTACGCGGCAACGAGGTGTGGCACGAGGTAACGGGGCCTTAGCTCAGTTGGTAGAGCGCTGCCTTTGCAAGGCAGATGTCAGGAGTTCGAATCTCCTAGGCTCCACAAGTACAAATACAGAACGGGGTGCCCCGGATTCGAAAGAGTCCGGGGCACACTGCTGTGCGGACCAGAGTTGGGTGAGGTTACCCTTACTTCATGACCGCACTCGATCCCGGAGCCCGTGAACGCCACGACCCGCGCAGCCGCGTCGCATCCCACCACCGGACCGGTGAGGGAACCGCACGAATCGGCTACCCGATCGGAGTCCGCACGGTCACGGTCCGTGCACGCGAGTACGTCACACCCCGCATGGTGCGTCTGACGATCGGGGGCCCCGGACTCGACGGCTTCCACACCTATCAGGCCGACGATCACGTCAAGGTCGTGTTCCCCGATCCGGACGGCACCCGCCGCGTGCCCGTGGTGAACGACGCGACGATGCTCGACTGGCCGCGACCGCTCCCGACCACGCGGAAATACACCGTCCGCCGCTACGACGCCGACGCCCGCGAACTCGACCTGGACTTCGTGCTGCACGAAGGCGGGCTCGCGTCCTCCTGGGCGACGACGGTCGCGATCGGCGACGAGGTGACCATCGCCGGACCGCCCGGCGCCAAGGCATTCGCCCACAACTTCGACCACTACGTCTTCGCGGTCGATTCCACCGCTCTGCCGGCGGTCGCGCGGTGGCTCGACGAGTCCCCGGCCGACGTCTCGGCGCACGTCGTGATCGAGACCGACGACGACGTCGAGCACGGTTACCCGCTGGCCGTGCGCGAGAAAGTGGACGTGACGTGGCTCGTTCGCGACGGCAGCGAGTCCACTCTCGCGTCGACGGTGCAGTCGCTGGTGCTGCCCGACGGCCGCTCCTTCCTGTTCGCGGCCGGCGAGGCGAATGACATCAAGTCTCTGCGCACGTGGAGTAGGGACCGGATGGATTCGCTGTTCACCGGATACTGGAAACGCGGAGTCGCCGGGCTGGACGACTGACCGGCCCTACACTCGCACCATGACCACGGTCCGGCCCGCACTCGCCCGCCGCGCGGCCGTCGCCGCGGTGATGCTCGGGATGCTGACGGCAGGCGGTGCTGCGCCCGCGAGTGCGCAGACCCGTCCACTGGAACCGATCGCCCTGGCGGTCTCGCTGCGTCTCTCGACGGCAGACACGGTGGCGGCGGCCAAGTGGGGCACGCCGTCACCGATCGACGATCCCGCGCGCGAAGCGCAGGTCCTGGGTACGGTCGCCACGCAGGCGGCCGACGAGGGCCTGAGCGCGGGGCGGGTGCAGCAGATCTTCCGGGACCAGATCGAGGCCAACAAGGAGGTGCAGCGCGCCCTCTTCGCCTGGTGGAGCGTCGCGCCCGGCGCGGCACCGACCCTCCGGCCCGACCTGACGCAGGTCCGTCCGGTGATCGACCGCCAGAACACGGACATTCTCCTGCAGCTGCGCGAACAGGAGGCCGTGCTCGCGAGCTCGGGCTGCGTGCCCGCTCTCGTCGACGCCGCGGTCGCGGTGGCGGCCGAACAGCGCCTCGACCCGATGCATCAGGCCACGCTGGCGCGCGCGCTCATGTCGATCTGCGGGCCGGTCCGCGAATGACTGGCCGTTTCGCCATGGTCCGACAAAATATCGCCACTTAGACTGGGGACATGATCTCCAAGGTCGCGACGCTCCTCCTCGACCGTGTCTCGATGTTCGAGTTCGGGGTGGTCTGTGAAGTGTTCGGAATCGACCGCACCGAACACGGGGTTCCGCCGTTCGACTTCCGGATCTGCGGGATCCGTCCCGGCGAACCGCTCGCGTCGATCACGCCGGGGCTGACGCTGTCCGCCGGCTACGGGCTGGACTCCCTGCGCGACGCGGATCTCGTCGTGGTCCCGCCGCCGGGGGCACAGTCGGACTTCCCTGTGGAGGCGCTCGACGCGGTGCGCGCCGCCGCGGATGCCGGCGCCATCGTCCTCAGCCTGTGCTCGGGTGCGTTCCTGCTCGGCGACGCGGGACTGCTGGACGGGCGCAGGTGCACCACCCACTGGGAGTACGTCGAGGAACTGGCCGTCCGGTTCCCGACTGCGGTTGTCGACCCCGACGTCCTGTTCGTCGACGAAGGCAACCTCGTCACCAGTGCGGGCACCGCGGCCGGAATCGACGCCTGCCTGCACGTGGTGCGTCGCGAGCTCGGTTCCACCGTCGCCAACACGATCGCCCGCAGAATGGTCGTTCCGCCGCAACGCGACGGGGGGCAGCGCCAGTTCATCGAGCAACCGGTGGTCGCGTGCACGTCGGACAGCCTGAGCGAGACGATGGCGTGGATGAGCGAAAATCTCGAGCTGCCGCACACGGTCGACGAACTCGCGGCCCGCTCGTCCATGTCGACGCGCACGTTCGCGCGCAAGTTCGCGGCCGAGACGGGCACCACCCCCGTGAAGTGGCTGACGACGCAGCGGATCCTCTACGCGCAGCAGCTACTCGAGGGTACCGACCTCGGCCTCGAGGCGATCTCGAGACGCAGCGGATTCGGGTCGGGTGCGCTTCTGCGCCACCACTTCAACCGGGTGGTCGGCGTCGCCCCCGCCGACTATCGGCGCCGGTTCGGCTGCAACACGGCCGAACTCATGCAATGAACGTGCCGATGGCCGGGTTCGCCTGGCAGATCGGGCTGCTGCCGAAGTTGATCGATCCGAACGCCGTCGCCACCACGTTCCCGACGCCGGTATTCACCGTCGCGGACAGGAAGGGGTAGACGCCGCCGAGGTTCACGATCCCCGAACGTCCGCTGTCGGTGTTGACCCAGGCCACGGTGACCTGCGCGGCAGCCGGGATCGGTGGCGCGGCCGGGCGTGACTCGAAGCGGATGTCGCCGTCGGCGATGGGCGGTGACGCCTCCGGCCCGGACTGTCCGGTGAGCGCCGTCAACGACATCAGGCTGCCCTGGTTCGGACATCCGATGGTGAGGGCGGGTCCGCCGAAGGGGTGGGGTGGGTCGGCGCCGGCGGGGCCGGCCGTCAGCACAGCCGCGGTGGCGGCGATCGGAAACGTGACGACGGCAATGCGGTGGACGATACGTCTGGCGGTCATGTCTGCTCCTCGGAACGGATCCTGGCGCTGGTGCGCATCTGCCTGCGGGGTACCCCTGGTACAAGCCGTGAAACGAAGACAGGACAGCAGGACGGTTGTCCACCTAGGATTCCCAGATGCCGGAGACCGCGCCTTCCGTCCCCTCCTGCCTGCGGGACACGGCCGTGCGCTACGCGCGGTCGCTCCACCCCGTCGGCCTCGCGTTCGCGTTGCTGTTCTTCGTGTGGTCGATGTCGCCGTCGTTGCTGCCCCGACCGTGGTACCTGCAGGCGGTGGCGACGGGCATCAGCCTGGCCACCGGCTACGCCATCGGATGCTTCGTGTCCTGGGTGGTGCGCAAGTGCGGGGTCGAACCGAAGTTCTCGCCGAAGACCCGGCGGATCGGGTGGTGGACCCTGCTGGGCGCCGCCGTGATCCTCGTTCCCACCTTCCTGGTGCTGGGATCGTGGTGGCAGCAGATCGTCCGCGATCTGGTCGGCGCCGAGCGCGCGAACCGCTCGTACTACCTGCTGATCCTCGTGATCTCGTTCGCCGTCGCGGCGCTGCTGCTGGCCGCGGGCCGGGGACTCCGCACTGCCGCGCGGCGGCTGACCGCCGTCGGATTGCGCTACGTACCTGCGCCGGTCGCGAAGATCGCGAGCGTCGTCGTGCTGCTCGCCGTCCTGTTCTTCGCCGTCAACGGCGCGCTCTACGCAGGTCTGCTCGCCCTCGCCAACGGCAGCCTCGCCGCAGCCGACCACGACACGGCCGCAGGCGTCACCCAGCCCACCGCCCCGGAACGGTCGGGCTCACCGGACTCGGCGGAACCCTGGGATTCACTGGGCAAGGAGGGGCGCACGTTCGTCGCCGGTGGTCCATCGGCGGAAGACATCACCGCCCTCACCGGGCGTCCGGCGCTCACACCGATCCGCGCATACGCGGGCCGCGACTCCGCAGGCACCGTCGAGGAGGTCGCGGACCACGTGGTGGCCGAACTGAAACGCACCGGCGCCTACGACCGCGCGGTCCTGGCCGTCGCCACGACGACCGGTCGCGGCTGGGTCAACCAGGACGTCGCGTCCTCGCTCGAGTACCTGAACGACGGCGACACCGCCATCGCGTCGATGCAGTACTCGTTCCTCCCGAGCCCACTCGCGTTCATCGCCGACCGGGAGACACCGATGGTGGCGGGCCGGGCGCTGTTCGAGGCCGTCTACGCCGAATGGGCTGCGCTGCCGCAGGAGTCGCGGCCGAAACTGGTGGTGTTCGGCGAGAGCCTCGGTTCGTACGGGGGACAGGCCGTGTTCGTCGGCGGCCAGGACATGCTGGCCCGCGTCGACGGCGCACTGTGGGTGGGAACGCCCAACTTCACCGAACAGTGGACCCGGATTACCGAGAACCGTGACCCCGGCTCGTTCCAGCGGGTCCCGGCGATCGAGGACGGCACCGGAATCCGCTTCGCCGCAGAGCCCACCGATCTCGAGCTCGACGGTCCGTGGGGCGACAGCCGGGTGGTCTATTGGCAGCACGCCGGCGATCCCATCACCTGGTGGTCGTTCGACCTCCTGCTGAACCGCCCCGACTGGCTGCGCGAGCCACACGGGCCGGACGTGGACCCCGGAATGCGGTGGATCCCGTTCGTGACGTTCTGGCAGGTCACCCTCGACATGGTGTTCTCGGCGGACGTTCCCCCCGGTCACGGGCACAACTACGGGGAGGACGCCGTCGACATGTGGGCCGCGATCCTGCAGCCGCCCGGCTGGACGCCGGACGACACCGAGCGGGCGCGCGCCCTACTGGCCGGGGAGTGACGGGTCAGTTGGCGTGAGGGGCTTCGTCGCCGTGGGCGGCGTGGGCTCCTGCGAGTTCGGGCTGTCGATGTCGCGCAGGTTCGGGGGAGCGGACGCGACGCGCGGCTGCTCGCGGCGGCGGCTCTTGACGAACACCGCGCCCCCGGCGATGGCGGCACCGACCAGGACGACGATCGCGATGCGACGTCCCTTTCGCGACTTCTTCTCCTCGACCGGTGCCACAGCCGTGGTCAGGGGACGAACGACATCCTGGGCGACCTTCTTCACCGGCACGGTCCGGGCGCGTTCGTAGCCCTTCTTGGCCAGCGAGGCCCCCTGACGGCCGAGGAACAGACTGAGCTGGCCGGCGCCGCGGGCCGTCGCGAGTGCCGCCGAGCGTGCGTAACGCCGCGCCTGATCGACAGCCTCGGATTCCTTGACGCGGGAAGCCGAATCCTCGACGTGGGCCAGAGCGGTCTCGACTCGCTCGGAGACCTGCTCCTGCAGGGTCTCGGCGCGTTCGGTCGGAAGCAGATTCGTGAGGGACTCCGTCGCTCGTGTCATGTCCCCACTTTGTCACAAGAACCGGGAGCACGAACCGATCCGAAGTACTCGAGTCACCGCGGCGGAACCACACGGAACCCCACAATGGCAACATGGTGGTGTGACTTCACCTCATCAGACCGCAACCGCAACGCTGCACACCAACCGCGGCGACATCAAGATCGCGCTGTTCGGCAACCACGCGCCTAAGACCGTCGAGAACTTCGTCGGCCTGGCCGACGGTTCGAAGGACTACAGCACCGCCAACGCCGGTGGCACCGACTCCGGACCGTTCTACGACGGCGCCGTCTTCCACCGCATCATCGACGGATTCATGATCCAGGGCGGCGACCCCACCGGCACCGGCGCCGGCGGCCCGGGCTACAAGTTCGGCGACGAGTTCCACCCGGAACTGCAGTTCGACCGCGCATACATCCTGGCCATGGCGAACGCAGGCCCGGGAACCAACGGTTCCCAGTTCTTCATCACCACCGGCCCGACGCCGCACCTCAACCGCCGCCACACCATCTTCGGTGAGGTCGTCGACGAGGAGTCGAAGAAGGTCGTCGACGCCATCTCGACCACCGCCACCGATCGTGCGGACCGTCCGCTCGAGCCGGTCGTGATCAACAGCGTCACCATCGCGTAGGGAACCGCAGCACATGACCAACCCCGGCTGGGGCGGTGCCGCGAACGAGGGCACTCCGCCCCAGCCGCGGTGCGTCCGCCACCCCGATCGTCCCACTGCACTGGCGTGCAATCGGTGCGGCCGTCCCGCGTGCCCCGAATGCCTGCGCGAAGCGGCCGTCGGCTACCAGTGTGTCGACTGCGTCGCCGCCGGACAGCGTGATGTCCGACCGGTCCGCAACGTCGCCGGTGCCGTGACCACGCGGCGTGCGGCACCGCTGGTGACGTACATCCTGATGGCCGCGAACGTCGGCATCTTCCTGATCACCGCGGCGCAGTCCCGCAGCATCATGCAGAACCAGGCCGGGTCGAAGCTCTTCGCGGACTGGGCGCTGTTCCCACCCGCTGTCGTGGACGGGCAGATCGTCCGCGTGCTCGGCAGCGGATTCCTCCACTTCGGCATCATTCACCTGGCCGTCAACATGTTCGCGCTGTGGGTGATCGGCCGCGACACCGAACTGGTCCTCGGGCGCGCCCGCTACGCCTGCGTCTACTTCGCGTCGCTGCTCGGCGGTTCCGCCGCGGTGATGCTGTTCCAGCTCGGCGCGGTCACCGCGGGTGCGTCGGGCGCCGTCTTCGGACTGATGGGCGCGCAGGCCGTCATCCTCCTGCGGCTGCGACGCAGTCCCGCACCGGTGATCTCGGTGATCGCCATCAACGTGATCATCAGCATCACGATCCCCGGCATCTCACTGTGGGGGCATCTCGGTGGCCTGGTCGCCGGGGCCGCGGCCACCGCGGGAATCCTCTACGGGCCCCAGCTGCTGGGCGCCGGGAACAACCGGGAGAAGGCCGTCACCGTCGGCTGGGTCTGCCTCGGCGTCGTGGTGCTGGTGCCACTGGCCGTCATCGCGGTCCGCACCCTGCAGCTCCGCGCGAGCTTCGGCTACTGACCCCGGCCCACCAGACGGTGCACCGCGAGGGCATCGAACACGTCCTCCGGATTGGTGCCGAGATCCCAGCGGCCGAAGATCAGGAGGCGTTCGGTGCCGTCCTCGGTGCGGACGTCGATCTCGAGCATCGGCACGCGGCGTCCCAGCCGGGGATAGCGCACCAGCCGCGCGCGGTCGATCTGCGAGCGGGCATACCCGTGGCGGCCCGTCAGCCGGTTCACCACGATCCCGCCGCCCTCCTTGTCGACGGCGAGGCGCGGGCGTTGCCGGAGCGCCGACGCGGCGGTCAGCAGCAGCCCGACGGCGGCGACGCACACCAGGACACGGCCCGCCGGCTCCGTCGACACCACAAGTCCCGCGACCCCCAACGCGACTCCGCCCGCAGCGAGAGCGATCACCGCACCGAGTGGCGTCGACCACTCCAACGGTGCCTCGTCAGCAGACATCAGCACTCGACCTGCGGCTATCCACAGGGGTTGTCCACATTGGGGATGAATGACATGGGTGTAATTGTGATCCTCAACGCCAGCGCATCGTCATGATCAGACCGACCACCATGAAGCCGAATCCGATGAGGAAGTTGTAGGCACCGAGGTTGTTCATCCACTCGAGCTGGTCGGCGGCCAGGTAGTAGACGAGCAGCCACACCAGCCCGACCAGCATGAACCCGAGCATCACCGAGACGTACAGGGTGCTCGAGGGGCCGGCCTTCACCTTCACCGGGGTGCGGCTCGCAGGGTTGATCGTGTAATCGGTCTTCTTTCGGACCTTCGACTTCGGCATGACGTCCTCGTTCGTGCGGCTCTGCGGGAATGTGGGCAGGTAGATTCGGAAATACCTGCGTGTGTACACGCTAACGTAGCCGCGATTCGCGCGGCGAGGACGAGGGGACGGAAACACCGGTGACCAGGTCGATCTTCTGGCGGATCGCGGTGCTGGTGGTGTGTCTCGTGGCCGGTCTGCTGGTGGCCACCACCCGTCAGGCGTCGCACGGCAACGAGATCCGCGCCGGCGATTCGACCCGGCTGTCCGACCTCGTGCGGAACGCGCAATCCGAGACCGACCAGGTAGCCGCGACCCGCGACCGGCTGGCGGCGCAGGTCGAGTCGCTGCAGCAGGACGCCGCGGCATCCGACAGCGGTGTCGCGAAGACGCTCGCCGACACGAAGGCGCTCGCCACGGATGCCGGACTCACACCGATGACCGGTCCCGGCGTCACCGTCACACTCACCGACGCCCCCCGCGACGCGGACGGTAAATACCCCGTCGACGCGTCGCCGGACGATCTCGTCGTCCACCAGCAGGACGTCCAGAGTGTGCTGAACGCGCTGTGGGTCGGCGGTGCCGAGGCGATCAGCATGCAGGACCAGCGGATTGTGAACACGTCCGCGCCGCGCTGCATCGGCAACACCCTGCTGCTGCACGGCCGCACCTACAGCCCGCCCTACGTGATGTCGGCGATCGGTGATCCCGCGCGACTGGAGGCGGCACTCGCCAACGAACCCGGAATCCGGGTGTTCAAGCAGTACGCGACGCGGTTCAAGCTCGGCTACTCGGAGGCGGCGTCCGGCCAATTGACCGTCCCCGGCTACGCGGGCCACTGACCTGAACGGTCCCCGGCCGCGCAGCGCACGAGGCAGGCAGAATACCCTGCTTCCATGAGGATCCTCGTCGTCGACAACTACGACAGCTTCGTGTTCAACCTGGTCCAGTACCTCGGACAGTTGGGAACACGGGCCGTGGTCTGGCGCAACGACGATCCGAACCTCACCGGGCCCGACGCGATCGCGGCGGCAGCGGCCGACTTCGACGGCATTCTGCTGAGCCCCGGCCCCGGCACACCGCAGCGCGCCGGCGCGACGATGGACCTGGTCACGGCATGCGCCGCCGGGAAGACACCGCTCCTCGGGGTGTGCCTCGGCCACCAGGCGATCGGGGCCGCGTTCGGCGCCACCGTCGACCGGGCACCCGAACTCCTGCACGGGAAGACCAGCGTCGTCCACCACACCGGCGAGGGCGTTCTCGCGGGTCTGCCCGACCCGTTCACCGCCACGCGCTACCACTCGCTGACCGTTCTGGAAGACACCATCCCGGACGAACTCGAAGTCACCGCGCACACCGACAGCGGCATCGTCATGGCGATGCGGCACCGGGAACTGCCGATCCACGGCGTCCAGTTCCACCCGGAGTCCGTGCTCACCGAGGGCGGGCACCGCATGCTCGCCAACTGGCTCACCGTCTGCGGCGAAGCCCCGAAGGAGTCCCTCGTCGCCACCCTCGAGGACGAGGTCGCGCAAGCATTAGGCGCGTAGCACCCGTGCGCCTTTCTGGTAGCTACAGCAACCAGAAAGGCGCACGGGCGGCGGAGCCGCCTACCGCGGGATGCCCAGCGCGCCGACACCGACCGAGACGACACCGTTCTTGGTGATCTCCGATCCCGGCGGTTGTTCCTGGCTGATGACCTTGCCGACCATCTCCGGGTCCAGGGTGGACGTCTGCGTCTGATTCAGTGAGGCCGACGACCCGCTCCAGCCGGCGCTGCGCAGCGCGGCGAGCGCCTGCGACACCGTCTTGCCGGTCAGGTCCGGCATCTCGATGTTGTTGCCGTTCGACACCCGGATCTGAATGGTGTCGCCCTTGGCGGCGGTGGAGCCGCCGACGGGATCGGTGGACACGACCTGGCCCTTCGGAACACCGGAATCGATGTTCTGGATCTGCACCTTGAAGCCGGCGCCCTCGATGTTCGCCTGCGCGACCTCGACCTTCTGGCCGGTCACGTCGGGGATGCGGATCTGCTCCGGCCCGGTGCCCAGCGTGACGGCGACCTCGGAGTCGAGGGAGATGCTCGCCCCGGAGGACGGGTTCTGTTCGATCACCTTGTCGACGTCGGACACGTCCGAGGGTGCGCGGGCGACTGCGGTGTCGAGCCGCAGACCCACCGCGTTCAGTTCCTGCTGCGCTTCCTGCTGGGTGAGGCCGTCGAGCCGCGGGACCTTCACCTGTTCGGGGCCCGACGACACCTCGAGGGTGATCGTGCTGCCCTCGTCCACCTGCACCCCGCCGACGGGCCGGGTGGTGATGACGTTGCCGGTCGCCACGACGGCGTCCGGTTTCTGCTGGCGGGCGACGCGGAATCCGAGGTTCTGCAGCGTCGTCTCGGCGTCGTCCGCGGCCTGGTTCGTGACATCCGGCATGGTCACCTGATCGGCCTTCGAACCCGGTCCCACGGACCACAGGAATGCGCCGACGATGCCGACGACGATGAGGGCGCCCAGCGCCATCAGCGCCACCCGCATCGGGTTCTTCTTCTTGTCGGGCTCGCCGCCGTCCGTCTTCGAGGCGGTGGCCGGGGAGGGTGACTGCGGGCGCCGGTAGTTCCCCGCGCCGGAGTCGACGGCACCGAGGATCGTGGTGCGGTCTTCGTCGCTCATGACCATCGGCGCGCTGGGGCGCTGCCCGCCGAGCACCCGGACCAGGTCGCTGCGCATGTCCGCGGCGGTCTGGTAGCGGTTGGCGGGGTTCTTGCTCATCGCCTTGAGGATCACCGAGTCGAGCTCACGCGGAATGTCCGGGTTGACCGCGGACGGTGTCTGCGGGTCTTCCCTCACGTGCTGGTACGCGACCGCCACCGGGGAGTCACCCTTGAACGGGGGTTCGCCGGTGAGGATCTCGAACAGCACGCACCCGAGCGAGTACACGTCGGAGCGGGCGTCGACCTGCTCGCCGCGGGCCTGCTCGGGCGACAGGTACTGGGCGGTGCCGATGACGGCTGCCGTCTGCGTCATGGGGCTGGACGCGTCGGAGATCGCTCGCGCGATGCCGAAGTCCATCACCTTCACCGCACCCGCACGGTTGATCATCACGTTGGCGGGCTTCACGTCGCGGTGCACGATGCCGTTGCGGTGGCTGAAGTCGAGGGCCGCGCACACATCCGAGATGACTTCCATCGCGCGCCGCGGCGCCATCGGGCCCTCGCCGCGCACGATGTCCCGCAACGTGTCCCCGTCGACGTATTCCATCACGATGTACGGCAGCGGTCCGGCCTCGGTTTCCGCCTCGCCGGTGTCGTAGACGGCCACGATCGCCGGATGGTTCAGCGCCGCCGCGTTCTGCGCCTCGCGACGGAACCGCAGGTAGAACGTGGGGTCGCGGGCCAGGTCGGCGCGCAGGACCTTGATCGCGACATCACGGCTGAGTCGGACGTCACGGGCGAGGTGGACCTCGGACATGCCACCGAAGCCGAGAATCTCACCCAGCTCGTAGCGTGAGGAGAGGTTGCGCGGTGTCGTCATGGCAGTCCTTGTGGGGTCGGAGTAGCTGACTCCTCCGACGTGGTCGTCGTGGTCGTCGTCGTGGGTGCGGTAGTGGTCGTGGTGGTGGTAGTCGTCGTCGGCTCTGTCGTCGTCGTGGTCGTCGGGGCGGTCGTCGTGGTCGTCGGCGGCTCGGTGGTGGTCGTCGTGAACGTCGGCTCGGTGGTGGTCGTCGGTTCCTCGGTCGTCGTGGTCGTCGTCGGCCGCGGTGTCGTCGTGATCGTCCGTAGCGAGGATGTGATCGCCGGGGACGTCGGTTCCTTCGTGTCACCGCCGTCGAACACGACGAGCGCGAGCGCGATGATCGCCGCCAGCAGGAGCAGACCGCCCGCACCCCAGGCCACTGCCTTCTGGCCGCTGGTCAGACCCTTCTTCTTGCCGTCGCCGTTCGAGTCGTCGGGAGGCACCTGCCCGGTCACCGGTCCCGCGTACGCGGACTGTGACGGCGGCATCATCTGGGTGGCACCGGTCATCGGCGGTGGCAGCACCCGCGACGTCCCGGTTCCCGCCGCGCCGGGCGGCGGGGGTCGCCGGCCGGCCCGGACCGCCGCGACCGCGTCGGCGAACTCGCCACCACTGGCGTAGCGGGTGCTCGGATCCTTCGTGATGGTGATGTCGATGAGTTCGCGGATGTTCGGCGGCAGGTCGTTCGGCAACGGCGCCGGCGCCTCCTGCACGTGTTTCATCGCGACGGTGATCGCCCCGTCACCGATGAACGGGCGACGTCCCGACAGTGCCTCGTAGCCGACGATGCCGAGCGAGTACACGTCGCTGGCCGCGGTTGCGTCCTGTCCGAGGGCCTGCTCGGGGGCGATGTACTGCGCGGTGCCCATCACCATGCCGGTGCGCGTGATCGGCGAGTTCTCCACGGCCTTCGCGATGCCGAAGTCGGTGATCTTCACCTGACCGGTGGGGGTGATCAGGATGTTGCCCGGCTTCACGTCGCGGTGCACGACTCCGGCGTCGTGCGCCACCTGCAGCGCCCGGCCGGTCTGCTCGAGCATGTCCAGGGCGTGCGGCACCGCGAGACGGCCAACCCGCGCGAGCACGGCGTTGAGCGGCTCACCGTTGACGAGTTCCATCACCAGGTAGGCGGTGGAATCGCCGGTGGCGTCGCGGACCTCGCCGTAGTCGTAGATTCCGGCGATGCCGGAATGGTTCAGTTGCGCGGTGGTGCGTGCCTCGAAGCGGAAACGTTCGACGAACTCCGGGTCGGACGAGAACTCGGACTTCAGCACCTTCACCGCGACACGACGGTTGAGCCGGTTGTCCGTCGCTTCCCAGACCTGTCCCATTCCGCCCGTGGCGATGAGCCGGATCAGGCGGTATCGATTGGCGATCAGCGCGCCGTTGTTCAGTGCCACAATCAGCCCCCTTGTAGTCCGGCTGCGATGACGGCACGGCCGATAGGTGCAGCCACCGAGCCGCCGGTTGCGGCCAGTGCACGATCTCCGCCGTCCTCGACGATGACCGCGATGGCCACGGTCGGGTTCTGGGCGGGTGCGAATCCGATGTACCAGGCGTGGGGCGGGGTGTTCCGAGGGTCGGTCCCGTGCTCGGCGGTGCCCGTCTTGGACGCGATCTGGACGCCCGGGATCTTGCCTGCGCCGCTGGTGTTGTTCTCGGAACCGACCATCAGGTCGGTCAGCGTCGCCGCCACCTGGGACGACATCGCCTGGCCTTCGGACACCGGGTTGGTGGTCGCGAGGTTGGACAGGTCCGGCCCCTGCAGTTCCGACACCAGTTGCGGTTGCATCCGCACGCCACCGTTGGCGACGGTAGCCGCGATCATCGCGTTCTGCAGCGGAGTGAGCGCCACGTCCCGCTGGCCGATGCTGCTCTGGCCGAGCGCGGCATCGTCGGGGATCGACCCGATCGTGCTGTCCGCGACGGGGAACGGGACGCCGGGCATCTGCCCACCGATGCCGAGCGCGCTGGACTGGTCGCTGACGGCGTCGGTGCCGGTCTTGACCCCGAGTTCGACGAACGCCGTGTTGCAGGACCGCGCGAACGCTTCACGCAGAGACGCGGTCGGGGCGGCGCCACAGGTGGAGCCGTTGTAGTTCTCGAGCGTCGTCGACGTGCCGGGAAGGGTGATCTGCGGTGCCGCGGTGAGCTGGGTGTCGGGGGTGGTTCCGGCGGCGAGCGCGGCGGCGGTCACCACCACCTTGAACGTGGAACCGGGCGGGTACGTCTGCGACACCGCGCGGTTGATCAGCGGCTTCTCCGGGTCGGCGTTCAGGGCCTCCCACGCCTGGGTGGTCTCGGTGCCGTCGTGGCTGGCGAGCGAGTTGGGGTCGTAGCTCGGGGTGCTGACCATCGTCAGGATGCGTCCGGTGCTCGGCTCGATCGCGACGACCGAACCGGTGTAGCCCTTCGCCGTCAGCTCGTCGTACGCCACCTGCTGCATGACCGGGTTGATGGTGGTCACCACGTTGCCGCCGCGCGGGTCGCGCCCGGACACGAGGTCGAAGAAGCGACGCCCGAACAGCCGGTTGTCGGAACCGTTGAGGACCGGGTCCGCGGCCCGCTCGAGACCGGTGCTGCCGTACTGCATCGAGTAGAAACCGGTGACCGGTGCGTTGGCCAGCGGGCTGGACGGTGCTGCCGGGTTGGGCGGGTAGGTGCGCAGGTACTTGTAGCGGTCGTCGGTCGGAACGGACGCCGCGAGCACCTGGCCGGCCGCCGAGATCTGGCCGCGCTGGCGCGAGTACTCATCGAGCAGCACGCGCGAGTTCCGCGGATCGGCCCGCAGATTGTCCGCCTTGATGACCTGGACGTAGGTGGCGTTGGCGAGGAGGGCGACCACCATCACCATGACGGCGATCGCGACGCGACGCAGAGGTGTGTTCATGAGCGCGGCACCATCTCGGTCGGGGCGTCGGCGATGGGTGCGGGGCCCTTCTTCTTCGGGACGGCCGGCTCACGGGCGGCGTCGGAGATCTTGATCAGGATCGCGAGAAGGAGATAGTTGGCGAGCAGTGACGACCCACCGTACGACATGAACGGCGTGGTCAGGCCGGTGAGCGGGATCAGTTTGGTGACGCCGCCGACCACCACGAACACCTGCACGGCGATCGTGAACGACAGACCGGCCGCGAGGAGTTTGCCGAAGCTGTCGCGGACGGCCAGCGCGGTGCGCAGACCGCGGATGACGAGGATCAGGAACAGCATCAGGACGGCGGCGAGACCGATGAGACCGAGTTCCTCACCGATCGTGGCGACGATGAAGTCGGTCTTCGCGAACGGCACCTGGGCGGGCCGTCCGCTGCCGAGTCCCGTTCCGGCAACGCCACCGGTCGCCAGCCCGAACAGCGACTGCGAGATCTGGTAACCGGTGTTGTTGTAGTCGGCCAGCGGGTCGAGCCAGGTGCTGACGCGGACCCGGACGTGGCCGAACAACTGGTACGCGAAGAAGAAGCCGATGCCGAGCAATCCGACACCGATCAGCAGCCACCCGACGCGTTCGGTGGCGATGTAGAGCATCACCAGCACGGTGCTGAACAGCAGCAGCGACGTGCCGAGATCCTTCTCCAGCACTAGCACGCCCACCGACACCATCCACGCGACGAGGATGGGTCCGAGGTCGCGGGCGCGGGGCAGGTCGATGCCGAACACGTGCTTGCCGGCGGTGGTGAACAGGTCGCGTTTCGCGACGAGGACGGAGGCGAAGAAGATGATCAGCAGGATCTTCGCGAACTCGCCGGGCTGAATGCTGAAGCCGGGGAGGCGGATCCAGATCTTCGCGCCGTTCACCTCGGAGAAGCTCGACGGCAGGATTGCCGGGATGGCGAGGAACACCAGTCCGGCGAGGCCCAGCGTGTAGCTGTAGCGGGCCAGGAGGCGGTAGTCCTTGAGCAGCACCAGCACGCCCACGAAACCGGCGATGGCCAGCGTCGTCCACAGCACCTGCTGGTTGGCGTCCGGCGACGGGACGGGCAGCCCGAAGTAGGCGGCGGACTGTGCGTCGGCGAGGTCGAGTCGGTGGATCAGCACCAGTCCGAGGCCGTTGAGCAGCGCGACGATCGGCAGGATCAGCGGGTCGGCGTACGGCGCGAACCGGCGCACCGCGAGATGCGCGATCAGGAACAGCGCCGAATAGGCGGCGGCGTACTTGGCCAGGTCCCAGGTGATGCTCTGTTCCTGGCTGGCCTCGACCAGCACCAGCGAGATCGTCGTGATCAGGATCGCGAAACCGATCAGGATCAGCTCGGTGCCCCGGCGCGTCGACTGGACGGGGGCTGGCGCGAACCCGCCGGGTGGACTGGGAAACTGCGCCCCCGGTGATGCACTTGCGACCGACATCAGCTAGCCGTCCTGCAGTTCTGACCGGGAACCTGGGTCACGGTCGGCGCCGGGGTGGCGGTCGGAGTCGGCGGTGTGGTCGGCACCGGAGCGGGCGGCACCTCGGCGGGGGGCGCAGGCGCGGGCGGCGGCGTGGTCTCGGGGGCGGGGGCCGGAGTCGGTGCGGGCGTCGGTGCCGGGGTGGTCGTCGTAGTGGTGGACGACTCCGACTCGCAGACCGGAAGCAGATCGTTCTGGGCGAGGCGCGTCATCTGGTTGCGGACGTCGTCGAGCTTGCCCGACGGCAGCCCGGCACGCACCTGCTCGCGGGCGGACGGCTGGAGGTCGTCGACCTCGAGGATGGTGCACCCGTTCGGTGATTCGGTCGGCGACATCAACGTCAGGTCGCCGGCATCGCTGACACAGCCGACGAGATTCGCTTCCTGCAGCGAGTAACCCAGCACCGAACCGGGAACTCCGCGCAGCACGGTGACGCGTTCGCCGTCGGCGCCGACGTAGTAGTTGTTGCGGACCAGAGCCCGCCCCACGAAGGCAGCGACGGCGACCACGACGATCAGACCGAGCGCGAGTGCAGCCCACCACATGCGGTGACGCTTCTTCTTCGTCGGCGGTTCCTCGACCTGCGGGACGACCCGCTTCGGCGTGGCACGCGGCGGACGCATCGCGGCGGCGCGGCCCGCGGCCGTGTTGGGCGGCGGTGTGTCCTCTTCGTCGTCGGCGGAGGCGGCGCCGGCGACGATGGGGTGGCTCTGCCCGTAGTCGAGGTCGATGACGTCCGCGACGACGACGGTCACGTTGTCGGGGCCGCCGCTGCGCAGGGCCAGTTCGATGAGCCGGTCGGCGCACTCGTCCTGCGAGCCCTCCCGCATCGTGTTCTCGATCGTCTCGTCGCTGACCACGTCCGACAGTCCGTCGGAGCACAGCAGGTAACGGTCGCCTGCGCGAGCCTCGCGGACCGTCAGCGTCGGCTCGATCTCGTTGCCCGTGAGGGCGCGCATGATGAGCGACCGCTGCGGGTGGGTGTGCGCCTGCTCGGCGGTGATCCGTCCCTCGTCGACGAGGGACTGCACGAACGTGTCGTCCCGGGTGATCTGCGCGAGGGAGTCGTCGCGGAGCAGGTAGGCCCGGGAGTCGCCGATGTGGACCAGCCCGAGCTTGTTGCCGGAGAACAGGATTGCGGTGAGCGTGGTGCCCATGCCGTCGAGTTCGGGATCCTCCTCGACGTGGTCGGCGATGGAGTCGTTGCCCTCCCGGGTGGCGGCCTCGAGCTTGCCGAGAAGGTCTTCGCCGGGCTCGTCGTCGTCGAGATGCGCGAGGGCCGCGATCATCAACTGTGACGCGACCTCACCGGCCGCGTGACCGCCCATGCCGTCCGCGAGCGCAAGCAGGCGGGCACCGGCGTAGACGGAATCCTCGTTGTTGGAACGGACAAGGCCACGGTCGCTGCGGGCGGCATAGCGGAGTACGAGGGTCACGGGCGCAACTCGATTACCGTTTTGCCGACCCGTACGGGGGTACCGAGCGGCACGCGGACAGATGTGGTGACCTTGGCGCGATCCAGGTACGTGCCGTTGGTCGAGCCGAGGTCTTCGACGTACCAGTCGGCACCTCGCGGGGAGAGCCGAGCGTGGCGGGTGGAGGCGTAGTCGTCGGTGAGGACGAGCGTGGAGTCGTCGGCCCGGCCGATGAGGACGGGCTGGGTGCCGAGGGTGATGCGCGTGCCGGCGAGGCCGCCCTGCGTCACCACCAGATACTTGGCCGTCTTGGTCTTCCCCAGCGACGGCAGCACGTTGCCGCTGCGCGAATATCGGGGCGGCACACGGACGCCGGAGCCGGCGTAGATGTCGCCGCGCAACGCCCGCAGAACGGTCCAGACGAACAGCCACAGCAGAAGCAGGAACCCTGCTCGTGTGAGTTGCAGAATCAAACCTTGCACGGCAGTCCACCTCCTTCTGTGGCTGGAACGTTCGAGGTTCCAGCGTCTTTTTCTGGCAGCATCATATGGGCAACCCGCACCCTGCGATCAGGATACGGACAGCCCACAACGATACGGAGTCCCCACCGTGTTACGTCCGACACGGGCTCCGACGCGGTGTCGGTCCAGTATCGAAGCCGTCTCGGTTGTGTCTCGGCGAGGGAGGTCGGGGTCGGGTATCGGCGGAACCTACTCGGAGTCCTAACTCGGTGGTGCCTCAGAGGATTCGGACCAGGATCTCCGAATGACCCGCCCGGATGATGTCTCCGTCGGCCAGCTGCCAGTCCTGCACGGGGGCACCGTTGACGGTGGTTCCGTTGGTGGAGCCGAGGTCGGACAGCATTGCGACCTGTCCGTCCCAGCGAATGTCGATGTGACGGCGCGACACACCGGTGTCGGGCAGGCGGAACTGCGCCTCCTGGCCGCGGCCGATGATGTTGTTGCCCTCACGCAGCTGGAAGTGGCGTCCGCTGCCGTCCTCGAGCTGCAGCGTCGCCGTGAACGTGTGACCGTCGGGCGCGTAGGCCTGCTGGCCGTAACCGCCCTGGTCGTAGTCGGCGTAGCCCTGCTGGTCGTACGCCTGCTGGTCGTAACCGCCCTGCTGGTAGCCGCCGCGGTCGTAACCCTGGTCGTAGCCCTGCGGCTGCTGGTAGCCGGCCTCGGCGTAGGAACCGTCCGGGTAGCGTGCGGGAGCCGCCGGCTGGTCGTAGGCCTGCTGGTCGTAACCCTGCTGGTAGCCGCCCTGCTGGTAGTCGTAGCCCGCGTCCGCGGGCTGGTCGTAGCCGGGAGCCTGCGCGCCCTGGTCGTACGCCTGACCGTAGGCAGCGTTCTGGGGGTACCCGCCGCCCTGGTCGTCGGGGTACTGCTGCTGGTCGTAGCCGCCCTGCTGGTAGCCGCCGCGGTCGTAACCGTTCTGGTGGCCCTGTGGGTACCGCTGGTCCTGACCTGCATGGGCATGACCGTTGCGCGCGTACTGCGGGTCGGGATTGCGGTTGCCCGCTGGTTCGCGGCTGGGGTCGTAGCCTGAGTTCTGCGTCATGGGGCCAGCTCCTGGATTCGACGTGACGGGTACAAACGGTGCCTGTGGTCGCGGTTCGGGACCGCGTGGCGGTTCGGGTCGCCCCGGCGTGGCCGCACCTGGTCGGCCGGCATCCGGATCCACCGAACCCCGGGTGCGGAACTGCCCGGTGTGCAGTGAGGGCGACGGTTCGAACGCGACATGAATGGGACCATACGTCTGCCAGCCCTGGTCGCGAATGAAGTCTTCGAGGTGTCGGGCGAAGGCCTTGACCGTCAAGTCTCTGTCGGCGGCAAGTTCTTCGTGGTCCGAGTTGTTGATGGCGATGACATAGCTGTTCGGAGCGAGCAGGTGCCCACCGTCCAACTGCTGGATTCGGTCGGAGGCTTCCTGCTGAAGCGCGGCCTCCACCTCCTGCGGCACCACGCCACCGCCGAAGACCCGGGCGAACGCGTCACCCACGGCTCCCTGGAGCTTCCGCTCGAAACGTTGAACTATCCCCATCGGAACCTCCTCACGGTGCCTGGCTGTCGGGTCTTCTGTCCTCGGTGCGCGTGGCTGCGACAAGACATGTCCGTGTCGCGCCACTGCCGTGCGCGTAGCCCACGGTACTGTCATTGCCTCGGGCCACGACACGGGTCTACGCCATTGCATGATATCGGTCTTTGCCTGGACGGGTGTTTTTGTGGCCGTTTCGGGTCCTGACCTGTACGAATCGTGATTTCTGGCGACCCCGTGTTAATGTTTCCGGGTCGCTCGGGCGAGTGGCGGAATGGCAGACGCGCTGGCTTCAGGTGCCAGTGTCCTTCGGGACGTGGGGGTTCAAGTCCCCCTTCGCCCACCACAAGCGATTCTTCGGAATCGCGACATCGAGGCCACGAACTCCACGGGTTCGTGGCTTTTGTGTTTTCCCGCAAGGGTGATGCATCCACACCCCAGGGTGGCTACCGGGCGCACCGTCGCAGCCCGACGATGGAGTAGAAGCCTCGTCGCGAACCTCCGGCCTTTCCGGACCCGCACCCGTCCTCTCGGCGGTCCGTGACGAATGACTCGAGTGTGAACCTGCCGTCCGGTTTCTTCCGTTGGGTTTCTGCGAACGTCGAGAGTGGGTTGTGTATGAGCGTCAGCCAGGTCCGGGCCACGAGCTCGGCGAATGTCGGTGAGTATGTCGGTTCCGTCGCGACGGCGGTGGGCGCCCTGTCGGTCGACTGGTGGTGCACCCCCGCTTTCGACGCGGTCGTGACCCTTTCCTGCGAGATCCCCTACTACCGCGGCCGGAAGGCCGTTCTGGCCTGGAACCGCCACTTCGGGTGGTCGCTCGGGGTCCACGGACTCACCCAGGGGAACGTGCTGGTGGTCGAAGGGCTTGGGTTGGGGCCGGCGCCGGATCCCGCGCACTGCTCCGATCGGGTCGCCGAGTTGCTCACCGAACTCGCCGACTGGGCGCCCCGGCGGTCCGCCGACGGGCCGTCCCCGCGCATCGTGCACGGCCCGCATGCACCGACCGGGTAACCATAATCGGGAAGTCGTGCGCCGTCACCGTCGACGGGCTTGGATATCGAAGTATGGACGGCAGGAGAGCCCCTGATCCGCTGCGCCTCGCGGCCGGCGTCGCCGCGACTGCCGGCGGTGCGTTGCAGCGTGTGATCGGATTCGGCGTCGACACGGCGCGACTCCTGCCGGGAGTCGACCCACTGCTGGTCACCCTCGAGGAACGCGGCACCCAGACACTCCGCAGCGCCGACGAACTCGCGGATCGGGTGCTGCACGCGGTGCTGCGGAGAGTCGTGCAGGTCGCTCTTCAGGAGGTGGACCTCACCGCGATCGTGCGAAATCACGTCGACCTGGACGTGGTCGCCGAGGGCATCGACATCCAGCGCATCATCGACCGGGTGGACGTGGATGCCATCGCCGCCCGGGTGGACATCCCGCAGATTCTCGATCGCGTGGATATCGACGCCGTCGCCGCGCGGGTCGACGTGGATGCCATCGTCGACCGCGTCGACGTGGACTCCGTCATCGGGCGGGTCGACCTGGTGGTGCTCGCCGACACCGTGATCGAAGGCGTCGACCTACCGCGCATCATCCGCGAGTCGACCGACTCGATGTCGAACGAGGCGGTCCGCGGGGTGCGAACCCAGGGCATGCAGGCCGACGACGCCGTCTCCGGGTTCGTGGGCAAGTTGTTCGGGCGCGGGCACGAACCGGGCGATGCATGAGCACGCCGGCGCATCGTGCGGCCGGGATCGTCACCCGCGGTCTGGCCGCGGGCATCGACCTGGCAGTCGTCCTGGCGGTGATGGGCGGCCTATATGTAGGAGTGTTGTTCCTGCGTTTGCTGTTCTCGCCGCAGGAATTCTCGTTCCCCGATGCCAATGCCGTGCTCTCCGTGACCTTGTTCATCGGCGTGTCGATGCTGTACCTGACGGCGTGCTGGGCCGTGAGCGGCCGCACCGTCGGTGCCGTGACGATGGGGCTGCGGGTGATCAGCCGCAACGGTGAACTGATCGGCTGGCTGCGGGCTCTTCTCCGGGCGGTGCTGTGCGTGATGTTCGGGTTCGGATTGCTCTGGGCGGCAGTCGACGGCCGGCGCCGGTCCCTGCAGGACATCCTCCTGCGGACCGCGGTCGTCTACGACTGGGAGCCGGACCTGCACGCGGTCGAGGCCGAGACCTGACGGCGCGCGCAGTGTCGTAGCGGGTGCCTAGCATGGGGTCATGTACACGGAGCGGCGGTCGGTGTTCCCCGGCGCTGTGGTGTGGCAGAAGACCGCAGCCGGGGGTGAGGCCGCCATCCTGCCCGACGGCTGTATGGACCTCATCTGGATGAACGGTGACGTCGTCGTGGCCGGCCCCGACTCCCGGCCGTATCTCAGCCGCAGTCGGGAGGGCGACCGTTACGTCGGATTGCGTTGTTCCCCAGGCGCTCTGCCGGATCTCCTGGGGACGCCGGCAGAGGAGCTGACCAATCTTCGGGTGCCGCTCGCCGAGGTGCTGACCGACCGCGCCACCACGGAATTCCTCGGCAGGATCGCCGACGACGCCGACCCCGGCCGGGCGCTCGAGGAGTTCGCGATCTCTCGGCGGCTCCTCGGACCGCCGCCGGACGGCAGGATCCCCGCGATCGTCCAGCTTCTGGAGCAGCAGACGTCCGTCCGTGAGGTCGCGGACCGGGTCGGTGTCGGCGAGCGCCAACTGCACCGCCTGTGCCGACGTCAGTTCGGCTACGGGCCGAAGATGCTGGCCCGGATCCTTCGGTTGCAGTCGGCGCTGGGGCTGGCGGATTCGTCCATTCCCGCAGCGCAGGCGGCCGGCATGGCCGGGTTCGCAGACCAGGCCCATCTGATCCGCGAGGCCCACGAGTTGACCGGTCGCACCTTCGGTCAGCTGGTCACGGCGTGAGCGCGGCGAACAGATCGACGGGGTTGCCGTCGGGATCGTCGACGGTGGCGTAACGCTGGCCCCACGGTGCATCCCACGGCTTCTTCCGACCGTTGTAGCCGTCGCCCGTGATCTCGTCGAAGAGCGCGTCGACGTCGGCGGCGGTTCCGCAGTCGAAGGCGAGAGCGACGCGATGCGCGCCGGTGGGTTCGGTCCAGTCGGGTGTGAACGAGCGGATGGTCTCGACCGTGTCCCACAGCAGGCGGATCCCACCGGGAAACTCGAATTCGACGTGCGGTGCCTGATCGGCGTCGCCGGGAATGTCGAGTCCGAGCCGCCGGTAGAACGCGAGCGACGTGGGCAGGTCGTGGACGACCAGTTCGATGGCACTGAATGTTGCGGTCATAACGAGAACGCTAACGACCTCGGACGGATCCGCATTGAAGGTTTCGGACATCGCGCACCGGAGTCCGATTTCTTCAATCATCCGGGCGCTGCGGCGGGGATGCTGGGACTCATGACCACCGAATCAACTCATGTCAGTGTGTTCATCGCTCGGACCGCCGCCGACGTGTACGCCTACGCGAGCGACCCCGCCAACCTCCCCGCCTGGGCGGCGGGCCTGAGCACCAACATCACCCGGGACGGCGACCGCTGGCTCGCCGACTCACCGATGGGACAGGTCGCCGTCGCCTTTGCGCCCACCAACGACTACGGGATCCTCGACCACGACGTCACCCTCCCCAGCGGCGACACCGTCTACAACCCCGTGCGCGTCATCCCCGACGGCGACCACAGCGAAGTCGTCTTCACCATCCGGCGACGCGACGGCGTCACCGCCGAAGAGTTCGCACAGGACGCAGCAGCCGTCAACGCCGACCTGCAGAGGTTGAAGGGGTTGCTCGAGGCGTGAGGGGTCGCGATGTTGTCGCCTGTTGTCGCGTTTGCACACCGATTGGTAATCCGCGCACGCAATTGCGTGTGAAGATGGCCAAAATGTGTGCGGATGTCGTGACTGCGCTCAGCTATCGTCGCTCGACGTCAGGGTAAGCCCTCCTGCCGCACATTTGCACACCGATTAGCCAAATGCGCATGCAATTGCGGGTGCAGATGACTAAACCGTGTGCGGACGTGGCGGCCGCGGTCATATCAGCGATCTTCGAACGGCTGTTCCCGATCAATGTTGTGATGTGCGGATAGTTTGTAGATGGTTATCCAGCGGGCAGTCATGGATAAGTCGGGGAGCGTGCCGCACGAGACCCTGTAGCGAGAATGAGGGGTCTCGGATATTTCCAACGTCACAGGTAAGTCGTTACCCCATCCGTTGATTGAAAGATCGCGGGCACTCTGCCGCTGCGGGTGTCGCCTTCCGGTCTCACGTTGAAGTGTGGGCCTTGATCACCGATACCGCCCTCTCCGAACGTGTGTCCAGCCCCGTGATCCTGGATTGTGATGACGCGACCGTTGGGAAGCTGGTAACTGTACTCTCGCGTCATAATGGGTAACCCATTGTCCCCGAGGATGTTTCTGTCGAATCTGTCGGTCATCGGAATTCGATTCACTTCGAATGGGTGCTGAGATCGAGGAATCCCGGCATCTTGCTTGGCCTGATTGAGGGCGGAATTACGGCTTGCCTCACCACATGCCGCCGGCACCAGGCCGAGTGGGTCGGTCCATCCGGTGGGGTTGTGGGGGTAGGTGTTCGGGTTGGGTGAGGGGCGAGTCCGAGTGGGTCCTGGGTGAGGTATCGGGCGGTGTCGGGGTTGTAGTACCGGTGCAGGTTGTAGTGGAGGCCGGTTTCCGGGTCGTGGTACTGACCCGGGAAGCGGAGGTTTCCCCGCGCGTCCCATTCCTGCCGCGACATCGTGCCGTCGGGAGGGTGGATCGTCGCCGGTTGGCGGGGGCCGGCGTAGTCGATGGCGACGACGTGTCCGTCGGGTCGGGTGATCCGGGCAATGTCTCCGTCGGCGGTGTAGAGGTAGCTCGTCGTCGCGCAGTCGGGTCCGACGACCCGCAACGGTTCACGCCGCACGTTGTAGTCGGTGTGGGTGCGTGACCCTGCGGCGTCGACGAGGTCCCGCAGCCGCAGGTCGGAGTCGAAACCGTGGACCGTCGCCGCGCCGGTCGAATCGGTGACCACGGTGACGGTGCCCGTGGACTCCGCGTTGTTGCGGTAGTCGAACTCGGAGTCGAGGATGCCGCCGGTGCCGTTCTGCCGGACCACCCTCCCGTCCGCGTCGTACGTGTTGACCATGCGGTTGCCGTTGCCGTCGGTCCACGACAGCATGCGGCCTTCCGGGTCGTACGTAGTCGCCACCCGAACACGGTGTGGAAGCGGCGCAGCCCACTCTGTTCGTCGCGGGCGAGTACATATCGGGCGTACTCCTGTTCGCCGGTGAAGGCGCACACCCAGTTCAGTCCGCCGAACGTGCTGGTCAGAAGTCGGTCGTCGTCGGTCAACGGAATGAGGAGCAGCGCCGAACGGAGGGCCTCCGTCAGTTTCGCGGGCTGGCCGAAACCCTGACGGAACGCGTCCATTTCGGTGAGTAGTGCGCAGCAGCCGTCAACGCCGACCTGCAGAGGTTGAAGGGGTTGCTCGCGGCGTGAGGGGTCGCGATGTCTCAGACCCGTTCCGGACGACCTTCGGCAACCGCTGATGCCGCCGCGGACACCCGCTCGTACGCAACCCGGGTGTCCGGTGCCAGCTTGCTGTGTTCGATGACGATCCCCATGCCCAGATGTTCGTCGTAGGGGATGGTCTCGACGCCCCAGACCTGTCCGCCCAGGTACTCGCGGAGGAGGTCGACGTCCACCTGCCAACCGGTGGCGTCCTGATTCGACACGGTGACGACGGTGCGGGCGAGCCCGGGTTCGCCGAGCGTGTCACCGATCGACTGCAACGCGGAGCGGAGGCGGTTGAACGCGTCCGCCCGGCACGGCACGACGAGGACGATGGGCGACGGAGTGGCCAGCAGCGGCGCGAGGTACGCGGCACGCAACCGGTGACCGAGGTCGTGCACGGCACTCACCCGGCGGGCACGCAGTGCCCCTGTGAGAGTGTGGAATTCACGGTCGGTCGCGGTCTGATTCCCGATCCGGTTCAGGATGCGGGTCCCGGCGCTCGTGCGGGAGCAGTACCCGTCGAACACGTCGTCCGCGACGGGGCCGGCGGCCACCAGTTGCTCGAGGCCGCTCACGGACAGCACGGCATCGGCGCCGCGTTCGGCGATGTCGCCGCCCGCGGGTGTCGCGTCGACGGCCACGAGCGCCTCGCCGCGCACTGCGGCGGTGTTGGAAAGCCCGAGTGTCGTCGTGGTGGCGCCGGCTCCTCCGCACGCCCCGAGGACGAGCGTCGACACCGGAAGTGGTTGCAGCAGTTGGTCGGTCACTTCGCGTCTCCAATGGATGTGATGTACGTGCGACCGTCGCGGTCCGCGGTGGTCACGACCTGCTGGTATTTCTTCGTCGACCCGTCCGGACGCAGTTCCGACAGCGTCACCGCGTAGCGGCCGGGTTCGGATTCGGTGATGGCGAGGCAGTGCTCGGTGCCCTCGGGCACCGAGTCGATGCCGCCCTGGATGGTCTCGGCGGACCCCAGCGGCGCGTCGGGCGCGACCACTTCACGGGACTTGGCACCGCTGCGTGCGACGTAGTACGCGTGGTCGAAGGCCAGGATCGCGGCGACGCCGTCGGAGGTTCCGCCGGGACCGTTGCCGACCACCGTCGAGCCGTCGCGGGATTCGACGCACCAGCCCGATTCGGCAGCGGCGAAGGGAGTTCCGCTCGCATCGCCGGACGTCGAGGCGAACACGGCGACCACACCGGCGATGACGGCGATCACCGCTGCGGCGGCTCCGGCGACCAAGAGCCCGTGATTGCCGCGAACAGGTGGGGTGGAGTCGGGCTCGTCGCCCGGGGTCAGCCAGGTCGGAGCGGGGGGTTGCTCGGCCTCGGGCTCCGCAGTGGGAACCGTGGGTGCCGCGGCCGACGCGAAGGGCGGGAACCAGTGCGAGAAGCGGTCGAGGGGTGCCCTGTTCGGCGGTTCTGTCACAGTTGAATCCTCCACACCTCATTCCCTCGCGCGGAGCCGACCCCTGGCGGGCTCCGCGCGAGGGAATCGGATCACACGTGCAGCGTCGCCTGGCTGCGTACGTTCACGCCGCCGATCGTGGTCGTAGCCGGACCGCTGTCGGTCGACTGCAGCTGCGGCAGTTGCGGTGCGGGCAGAGACGCGATCGTCTCAACCAGCTCCCCGAAGGCCGGGTACCGGTGGGCCGCATCCGCGATCGCGGCGGCGACGGGTGTGACGTCGACGGGCGCAGACCAATTGGTGGGGTGCTCGGCGTTGGAATCGGCCGAGAACGCGGAGACGGTGGCCGCCGTCGGCGAGGACGGGTCGACGGCGATGCCTGCGGTGCCGGTGGCGTCACCGACGCGCCAGCCGATGGTGCCGACGTACCCCTCGGGGTTGCCGTACTGGCGTCCGTTGACGGCCACGGGCATCGCGCCGACCAGCGTGTCGACGGCCGCGTTCACCTCGACCACCGGTTTCGGCACGGGAAGGGCGGGGGCGACGGGTGCCTGGTGCGCCTTCGGCATGTCGTCGGGGTCGATCCACACGGTCGCCGGCTGGGCGGCCTGCGCCCCGTCGACCGCCGGGGCGTTGCCGTCCACCGCCGAGTCGGCTGCCGGCGCAGCAGGCACAACCGTCTCGCCACCCGGCACCGCCAGCGGAGCCTGCGGGGGAGCGGGGGTCGTCGCGGCCGGAGCCGCCGGGTCGGTGACGCCCGGCTGCGACGTGGTGGGCGGCGCCGTCGGAACCGTCACGCCGGGCTGCGACGTGGTGGGCGGGGCCGAGGGGTCGGTGACGCCCGGCTGCGACGTGGATGGCGACGTGGTCGGAGCGGCGTGTGCCGTCGCGGCACCGAGCAGTGCGGCGGTGGACACCGAAATCGCGGCTGCCAGAGCGTGCATGCGGATTCTCAAGGCTTTGACTCCTGAAGTCGAACGGACATGGTGATCGAACGGAGTGGTGCTGACGAAGCAAACGCAAGAGTGGTGCAGATCAGAGACACCGAAAGAGGAAAGCGAGCACAGCGGAATGCCTCCACCGACCAGGTGGATGTGCTGTTTCCCCGATGAGATACGTGCGTGCTGCCGGCGCACTGCCGCAGCCGTCGTCCACCGCCCCCATGACCGCCCCCGGTTCTTGCTCGTCCCCCTACCGCGGCAAAGTACCAGACGGGCAAGCGTTCCGGCGCCCCCGCATTCCGGTCAGGCCAGGCCCGCGGCGAGCTTCACCGACAGATCGCGCAGCGGACGGAGACGGCCGGTCATCGCGATGGAGGACATGGCGCGCGATCCACGCACCAGCCGCCGCGTCGCGGACCGCCGCGCGCGGTCGTAACGGCGAAGCGCGGTGTGAATGTCGGTGTCGGCGGTGAGGAATCGGCCGAGCGCGACGGCGTCGACGAGGGCCTCGCAGGCGCCCCGGCCGAGGTTCGGCGCCATCGCGTGGGCGGCGTCGCCGAGCAGGGCCGTGTTGCCGGACACGTACGACGGCAGCGCGGGGGACTCGTACAGGTCGTGGTGGAGCATCGCGTCGGGGGTGGCGGCATCCAGCACTGCCCGGACGTCGGCGTGCCAGTTCCCGAAACGTGACCGGAGGTAGTCGAGGCCGCCGGGGTGTCCGGCGTCGGTGCGTACGCACGCGAACCAGTTGACGAGATCGCCGTCGCGCGGTGTGATGCCGAAAAGTGCGTCCGTGTCCCAGGTTTCGCTGACGGTGTCGCGATGTCCGGGTACCCACCCGCGCCAGGCGGTCGCTCCTACGTACCGCGGCTCGAACTTCTCGCCGAACAGTTGACGGCGGGTCGGGCTGCGCAGACCGTCCGCACCGATCACGACGTCGTGGTCCGTCAGCGCGTCTTGGGCGGGGGCCGATGTGCCGAACGAGATCATTCCGTTGGGCAGGTCCTCGGCCAGTGTGGCCAGCAGGGCGGGCCGTGACAGCAGGTAGGCGGTGCGGTCGCGGTTGTCGATGGCGCCGATCACGGACCCGTCGGGGCGCAGGAGCGAACCGCGGTGCTGGGGTGATCCCAGCGTGCGCACGCGATCACCTGCGCCGATCGCGTCCAGCGCGTCGAGGGCCTGCGGCCACATGCCGAGCGCGGTGCCCGACGTGGGCAGGGTGTCGGCCCGCTCGAAGACATCGACGTGCCAGCCGGCGCGGGACAGGTAGCGGGCGACGGCGAGTCCGCCGATGCCGCCGCCGAGGACTGCTGCGGAGTGCGTCATGACCACCACGCTACTACGGGTGTAGTGAATTTACTACCGTTGTAGTGTCGGGGTATGGCAGACAAACGGGAGCAGGTGCTCGACGCCGCCATCGCGCTGCTCGGCACGAAAGGGGTCCGGGCCCTCACGCACCGGGGTGTCGACGAGCTGGCCGGGATGCCCGAGGGGTCCGCGTCCAACTACTTCCGAAGCCGGGGCGCGCTGCTCGAGGGGATCGTCACACGGCTCGTCGAACGTGACCGGGAGGACTGGCAGAAGTTCGCGCACCTCCGGCCCGCCGGCACGGATGCGCTGGCCGAGGCGCTGGTTGCCTTCGTGAGTTTCTCCACTGGTCCGGACCGCGTGCGCACCAGTGCCCGCTACGCACTCTTCGTCGAGGCGTCCGTGACGCCGGGTCTGGACGCGAAGATCGGATCGGCACGCCGCGCGCTCGTAGAATGGGGTGCGGACATGCTGGAACTCGTGGGATCGAGGAACCCGGCGTCCGACGCAGTGGTGATCACCGACTACCTGGACGGTGTAATCCTTCATCAACTCACCGTCCCGGATCCCGATTTCGATCCGACTGCGGGAATTACAGCGGTGCTCGGCGCTCTCACTTAACATGTACTCAGTGCAGTCGGACGAGGTCCGCCCTCGACAATGCCCAGTTCAGAGGGTAAATAGGCCAACCTAAGTTGTGTTTCGTCGGGGGTTCTGAATTATCGTTTTCGTTACACGTTGGACCCACGAAAGTCCGACCCGACCGAAAAGCCACGTCGCCCGGTGCGAGGACCACACCCAGCGTGCTGCAAAAGGGCGATAGCCGATCGGTGGTGCCGATCACGTCGTGACGGCACTTGCATTGCAAGTTGATGGCCATCAGCGCTGCTGGTCGTCGGTGCATCTTTTGGCATACGAAGGCTAGGTATGAAGCAACTTCCAGGCCCCCAGGGGCTGTATCACCCGTCGAACGAGCACGATTCCTGTGGTGTCGCGTTCGTCGTGGACATGAAGGGCCGCCGCAGCAGGGACATCGTCGAGAAGGCGATTACCGCGCTGGTGAACCTCGAGCACCGTGGTGCCGCGGGCTCCGAACCCAACACGGGTGACGGCGCCGGCATCCTCCTCCAGGTCCCGGACAAGTTCTTCCGCGCCGTGGTCGACTTCCCGCTGCCCGCGGAAGGCACGTACGCCACCGGCATCGCGTTCCTGCCGCAGAGCAAGGCCGACGCGCAGCGCGCAGCCGACGCAGTCGAGAAGATCGTCGAGAGCGAGGGCCTGAAGGTCCTCGGCTGGCGTGAGGTCGCGACCGACGACTCGTCGCTCGGCGCCCTGGCCCGCGACGCCATGCCGACGTTCCGGCAGATCTTCATCGGCAGCGAGAACGACGCCCTCACCGGACTCGACCTCGAACGCCGCGCCTACGTGGTCCGTAAGCGCACCGAGCACGAGCTGGGCAGCGAAGGCGCCGGCAAGGACGGCCCCGGTCGCGAGACCGTGTACTTCCCGAGCCTGTCGAGCCAGACGTTCGTCTACAAGGGCATGCTGACCACCCCGCAGCTCAAGGGTTTCTACCTGGACCTGCAGGACGAGCGCGTCGAGTCGGCCCTCGGCCTCGTGCACTCGCGTTTCTCCACCAACACGTTCCCGTCGTGGCCGCTGGCCCACCCGTTCCGGCGCGTGGCCCACAACGGTGAGATCAACACCGTCACCGGCAACGAGAACTGGATGCGTGCCCGTGAGGCGCTCATCGACAGCGACATCTTCGGCGGGTCAGGAGAGGTTGGGCCCGGCAAGGATCGGCGCAGTCAGCTCGAGAAGATCTTCCCGGTCTGCACGAAGGGCGCCAGCGACACCGCGCGGTTCGACGAGGTGCTCGAGATGCTGCACCTCGGTGGCCGCAGCCTCCCGCACGCCGTGCTGATGATGATCCCGGAAGCCTGGGAACGTCACGAGAGCATGGACCCCGCGCGCCGGGCGTTCTACCAGTACCACTCGTCGCTCATGGAGCCGTGGGACGGACCGGCGTCGGTGTGCTTCACCGACGGCACCGTCATCGGCGCCGTCCTGGACCGCAACGGACTGCGCCCCTCGCGTCTCTGGGTGACCGACGACGGCCTCGTCGTCATGGCCTCCGAGGTAGGTGTCCTGCCGATCGACCCCGCCACCGTCGTGAAGAAGATCCGGCTGCAGCCCGGCCGCATGTTCCTCGTCGACACCGCCGAGGGTCGCATCATCAGCGACGACGAGATCAAGTCGGAACTGGCCGCCGAGCACCCCTACCAGGAGTGGCTCGACCAGGGTCTGACCCACATGGACGACCTGCCGGACCGCCCGTACACCTACATGTCGCACGAGCGCGTCGTTCTGCGTCAGCTGATGTTCGGGTACACCAACGAAGAGGTCAACCTCCTCGTCAAGCCGATGGCGCTCTCCGGTGCCGAGGCTCTCGGCTCCATGGGTACCGACACCCCGATCGCCGTGCTGTCCTCGCGGTCGCGGATGCTGTTCGACTACTTCTCGCAGCTGTTCGCGCAGGTCACGAACCCGCCGCTCGACGCCATCCGTGAGGAGGTCGTCACCAGTCTCGGCGGCACCATCGGCCCCGAGCACGACCTGCTGCACCCCACCGCGGAGTCCTGCCGGCAGATCTTCCTGCCGCAGCCGATCCTGCACAACGACGACCTGTCGAAGCTCATTCACGTCAACGACGACGGCGAATTCCCGAACTTCCGCAGCGTCATCGTCCGCGGTCTGTACCCGGTGGCCGAGGGCGGAGCGGGTCTGCGCAAGGCCCTCGACGACGTCCGCTACCAGGTGTCGGAGGCCATCGCCGGCGGTGCGCGCCTCGTCGTCCTGTCCGACCGTGAGTCGAACGAGACGTACGCGCCCATCCCGTCGCTGCTGCTGACGTCGGCCGTGCACCACCACCTGGTGCGCGAGAAGACCCGCACCAAGGTCGGCCTCATCGTCGAGGCCGGCGACGCCCGCGAGGTGCACCACATGGCGCTCCTCATCGGCTTCGGTGCGGCAGCCGTCAACCCGTACATGGCATTCGAGACCGTCGACGAGGCGGTGCAGAACAACGAACTGCAGGGCGTCAGCCTCGACAAGGCCATCCAGAACTACATCAAGGCCGCGGGCAAGGGTGTGCTCAAGGTGATGTCCAAGATGGGCATCTCCACCCTGGCGTCCTACACCGGCGCCCAGCTGTTCCAGGTCATCGGCCTGTCGCAGGAATTGGTCGACGAGTACTTCACCGGCCTGCAGTCCAGCCTCGGCGGCATCGGTCTCGACCAGATCGCCGCCGACGTCGCGGTCCGTCACTCCAACGCGTACCTGGACCGTCCCGAGGAGCGCGCGCACCGCGAGCTCGAAGTGGGCGGCGAGTACCAGTGGCGTCGTGAGGGCGAGTACCACCTGTTCAACCCGGACACGGTGTTCAAGCTGCAGCACTCCACGCGCACCGGGCAGTACGAGGTGTTCAAGGAGTACACGAAGCTGGTCGACGACCAGTCCGAGCGCCTCGCAGCGTTGCGCGGCCTCTTCGAGTTCAAGAAGGGCGTGCGCGAGCCCGTCCCGCTGGACGAGGTCGAGCCCGCCACCGAGATCGTCAAGCGCTTCTCGACCGGTGCGATGAGCTACGGCTCCATCTCCGCCGAGGCGCACGAGACCCTCGCCATCGCCATGAACCGCCTCGGCGGCCGTTCCAACTCCGGTGAGGGCGGCGAGAACCCGGCCCGCTTCACCCCGGACGAGAACGGCGACTGGCGCCGGTCCGCGATCAAGCAGGTCGCGTCGGGACGCTTCGGTGTCACCTCGCACTACCTGACCAACTGCACCGACATCCAGATCAAGATGGCGCAGGGAGCGAAGCCCGGTGAGGGCGGCCAGCTGCCGGCGCACAAGGTGTACCCGTGGGTGGCCGAGGTCCGGCACTCCACGCCCGGCGTCGGGCTGATCTCGCCGCCGCCGCACCACGATATCTACTCGATCGAGGATCTCGCGCAGCTGATCCACGACCTGAAGAACGCCAACCCGCAGGCCCGGATCCACGTGAAGCTGGTGTCCGAGGTCGGTGTCGGCACCGTCGCCGCGGGTGTGTCCAAGGCGCACGCGGACGTCGTGCTGATCTCCGGTCACGACGGTGGCACCGGTGCCACCCCGCTGACGTCGATGAAGCACGCGGGCGCCCCGTGGGAGCTCGGCCTCGCCGAGACCCAGCAGACGCTGCTGCTCAACGGTCTGCGCGACCGTATCGTCGTGCAGGTCGACGGCCAGCTCAAGACCGGCCGCGACGTCATGGTCGCCGCGCTGCTCGGTGGCGAGGAGTTCGGTTTCGCGACCGCTCCGCTGGTGGTGTCGGGCTGCATCATGATGCGGGTCTGCCACCTCGACACCTGCCCCGTGGGTGTCGCCACGCAGAACCCGGTTCTGCGCAAGCGGTTCAGTGGCAAGCCGGAGTTCGTGGAGAACTTCTTCCTCTTCATCGCCGAAGAGGTGCGCGAACTCCTCGCCGAGCTCGGCTTCCGCACCCTCGACGAGGCCGTCGGACAGGTGGATGTCCTCGACACCACGAAGGCGCTCGAGCACTGGAAGGGCAGCAAGGCCGGCAACCTCGACCTGTCGCCGATCCTCCACGAGACCGAGTCGGCGTTCATGGACCAGGACCTGTACTGCACGGGCACCCAGGACCACGGCCTCGACAAGGCACTCGACCAGCAGCTGATCGTCCAGAGCCGCAACGCTCTCGACAAGGGCCAGAAGGTCACGTTCGAGTCGCCGATCACCAACGTCAACCGCACGGTCGGCACCATGCTCGGCCACGAGGTGACGAAGGCGTACGGCGGCGAGGGCCTGCCGGACAACACGATCGACATCACGTTCACCGGTTCGGCCGGTAACAGCTTCGGTGCGTTCGTCCCCAAGGGCATGACCCTGCGCCTGCACGGCGATGCCAACGACTTCGTCGGCAAGGGCCTGTCCGGTGGACGACTCGTGGTGCGCCCGCCGCTGGAGACCGCCCCCGGCTTCGTCGCCGAGGACAACATCATCGGCGGCAACGTGATCCTGTTCGGTGCCACGAGCGGTGAGGCTCTGCTCCGGGGTGTCGTTGGCGAGCGATTCGCGGTCCGAAACTCCGGCGCCACCGCGGTGGTCGAGGGAGTCGGCGACCACGGTTGCGAGTACATGACCGGCGGAAAGGTCGTCATCCTCGGTGCGACGGGACGCAACTTCGGTGCCGGCATGTCCGGTGGCGTCGCGTACGTCTACAACCCGGACAAGGTGTTCGAGGACAACCTCAACACGGAACTGGTGGATCTCGAGGACCTGACGGGTGACGACTTCACCTGGCTGAAGTCCGCCATCGAGCGTCACCGCGACGAGACGGGCTCGGAGGTTGCCGCGCGCATCCTGTCCGACTGGTCGCAGCAGGTCAATCATTTCGCGAAGGTGATGCCCCGCGATTACAAGAAGGTGCTCTTGGCCATCGAGGCCGCGAAGAAGGATGGAAAGAACGTGGACGAGGCAGTGATGGAGGCAGCTCGTGGGTGATCCAAGCGGCTTCCTGAAGCACACGTCACGCGAACTTCCGGTTCGCCGGCCGGTGCCGTTGCGCCTGCTCGACTGGAACGAGGTCTACGAGGAGTTCTCGTCGGACACCCTGAAGACTCAGGCCAGCCGGTGCATGGACTGCGGTATCCCGTTCTGCCACAACGGCTGTCCGCTGGGGAACCTGATTCCCGAGTGGAACGACCTGGTGTACCGGGATCGTTGGCACGACGGCATCGAGCGTCTGCACGCGACCAACAACTTCCCGGAGTTCACCGGGCGGCTGTGCCCCGCACCCTGTGAGGCGTCGTGTGTCCTGGGCATCAACCAGGACCCCGTCACCATCAAGCAGGTCGAGGTCGAGCTCATCGACCGCGCCTTCGACGAGGGCTGGGTCAAGCCGGTGCACCCGACCCGTTCGACGGGCAAGAAGGTCGCCGTCGTCGGTTCCGGTCCCGCGGGTCTCGCTGCAGCGCAGCAGCTGACCCGCGCCGGGCACATGGTCACCGTGTTCGAGCGGGCCGACCGTATCGGCGGGCTCCTGCGGTACGGCATCCCCGAGTTCAAGATGGAGAAGCGGCACATCGACCGCCGTCTCGACCAGATGAACTCCGAGGGCACCGTCTTCAAGACGGGTGTCAACGTGGGCGTCGACATCACCGCGGACGCCCTGCGTGCGCAGTTCGACGCCGTGGTCCTGGCCGGCGGTGCCACCGACGCCCGCGACCTGCCGATCCCCGGCCGCGAGTTGGACGGTATCCACCAGGCGATGGAGTTCTTGCCGATCGCCAACCGCGTGCAGCTCGGCGACCTGGAGGAGCCGACCATCACCGCGGAGGGCAAGAAGGTCGTCATCATCGGCGGCGGCGACACCGGCGCGGACTGCCTGGGCACCTCGCACCGTCAGGGTGCCGAGAGCGTTCACCAGTTCGAGATCATGCCGAGACCTCCCGAGACCCGCGCCGAGCACACCCCGTGGCCGACGTACCCGCTGATGTACCGGGTCGCGTCCGCACACGAGGAGGGCGGCGAACGCCTCTTCTCCGTGAACACGGAACGCTTCGTCGGTGCCGACGGCAAGGTGACCGCACTGAAGGCCCACGAGGTCGAGATGAAGTCGGGTCGCTTCGAGAAGGTGGAGGGCTCGGACTTCGAGCTCGAGGCCGACCTCGTCCTGCTGGCGATGGGCTTCGTCGGACCCGAGAAGCCGGGCCTGCTCACCGATCTCGGCGTCGACCTCAACGAGCGCGGCAACGTCGCCCGCTCCGCGAAGTGGGCCACCAACGTCGACGGCGTCTTCGTGGCCGGCGACATGGGACGCGGTCAGTCGCTGATCGTGTGGGCCATCGCCGAGGGTCGCTCGGCGGCCGCCGCGGTCGATGCGTACCTCGAGGGGGAGTCGGCGCTGCCGTCTCCGATCGAGACCACCACCGCCCCGCAGCGGTAGGTGTAACTGCTCGTACAATCCGCACCCCGGTAGGTTTTCCTACCGGGGTGTCGGTTTATCGTGCGGAGGTCACGTTCGGTCGGTAACGTTCATTTACCGATCGTGCATCTTTAGGTCACGTCGTCCTGGCAGCATCCCGTCTGCAGGACGGCGAAGGGGAGAACAGGTTGAGGCCATGGCAATGAAACGGGTTATCGCATTTCTGACCGCAGTGGCTGCTGCGGCAGCCATCCCGGTGGCATCGGGAGTGGTGGGTACGAGCGCAGTGGCGAACGCGGACCCCTGCCCGAGCCTGTATGTGGTCGCGATTCCGGGGACGTGGGAAACGTCCACCAAGGACAATGTCAGGCCCACACCAGGTCTGCTGTCCGCGGTGACGAACGGTCTGCCGTCGTCGATCCGCACCGACTACGTCACGTACGCCGCCACGGCCTTCCCGTGGGAGTCCGAGGTGTACGGGCGCTCGAAGGCGCAGGCGGTCAGCAATGCCGAGGGCATGCTGTCGTCGATGTCGCAGCAGTGCCCCGGCACCAAGCTGTCGATCATCGGTTACAGCCAGGGCGCCGACGCCGCAGGTGATCTCGCTGCGGAGATCGGCACCGGTCTCGGTGTGGTGCCCGCGGACAAGATCGCTGCCGTCGGACTCGTCTCCGATCCGCGGCGGTCGCCGACCGATGCCCTCGTCGGCCCTGCCGTCGCCGGCAGCGGTGCCGGTGGTCCCCGCATCGGCGGGTTCGGCTTTGTCAGCCAGAACACACGCACCTTCTGCGCGTACGGCGACCTGTACTGCTCCACGCCGAAGGAAGACTTCGTCACGCGGCTCGCCGGATTCCTCGCGCAGACGTCGGATCCGACGCCGACGCTGTTCGGGCGCTACCAGCAGGAAGCGCTCGCGATCTGGAACGACATTCTCGCCGTCGGCGGTGTGCCGGCCCTGATGGCTCAGCTGGACGAGCAGTCCAACGAGAAGCGCATCGACGAACTCGAGCAGTTCTACAAGTCGCAGGCTCACCAGGACTACACCAGCTACGCGGTCGACGGATCGGGTACGCCCGCCACGACGTGGCTGAGGAACTGGTTGCGCGACATCGCGTGAGTTCGGCCGACGGCGGCAGAGGATGATGTCCAACGTGACTGACACCCCTGCCGCCGTCGTCGGCTACGACGCCTTCGTGACCGTCCGGTGGTCCGACATGGACGCCTTCCAGCACATCAACCATGCGCGGATGGTGACGTTGCTCGAAGAGGCCCGGATCGACTGGCTGCTCAGCGAGGGCAGCGAGAACTCGTCGCTCATCACGAGCGCGTTCATCGCCGACATCCACGTGAAGTACCGGGGACAGTTGCGGCACTCCGACAGTCCCCTGCGGATCACGATGTGGATCGCCAAACATCGGGCCGTCGACTTCACCATCGGCTACGAGGTCCGGGGCGCCCGTACCCCGATCACCGACCCGCCCGCCGTCACCGCCACCACTCAGATGGCCGTCGCGGACGTCGATGCCCAGCGGCTACGCCGCATCACCGTCACCGAGCGCGAGTACCTGACCCGCTGGTCCCGCACGTGAGTGGGAAAGTGTGTTCCGGCACGCTTTCCCACTCACGTGCGGAGGTCGTCGGGGGCCGGTAGGGGACTGTCGGGGTCGAGGACCGCGCCGCGGCTGCGCATCGTCGTGTCGACCAGCGCCCACGCCCAGGCGGCCAGCTGTTCGGTCAACGCGCCGACGTCGGTGCCGCCAGGTCGATCGATCCATTCCGCGGACACCGACTCGACCATCCCGATCAGCGCAGTGGCCAGCGGTGTCGCGGCGGCGGGGGCGCCGAGGGCGTCCAGGTACGGGTGGAGCATGTCGGAGACCGCGGTGCTGATGGCCCGCCGCACCTCTCCGGCCGCGGGGGAGAACGACATCAGGTAGCGGTACAGGTTGGCGTGTTCGGTCACCCAGTCGAGGTGGGTGCGCGCGGCGCGGGTGAGGATGGCGTGCGGTGCACCGTCGACGGTGATCACGGGCGCGTATTCGAGGAGCATCATCGCCGCGACCCGCTGGGCGACGGCGTTCTTGAGGTCGGTGCTGTCGTCGAAATGCCGGTAGATGCGGGTTCGCGCGACCTCGGCGTAGACGGCCATCGTGGCGACCGACACGTCGGGACCTTCTGCGTCGATGGCGACGAGTGCCCGTTCGACGAGCTCCGAGCGCCGCTTCTCGCGTTGGCCACGCCAACGGGCAGCACGCCCGTCACCGGCGTCTTGCTGGGGTTTCGTCATCGAATCGAATCGTAGTCTTCCCTGTTGTTGCGTTTCCGTATACGGTCGGCGGTATGCGGTACATCGATGTACCACACACTCTCCGCCTCGGACGTCGACACGTTGGGATATCCGTCTTGTCCATTCAGCTCTGCCTGTCCGACCCCCGCAGTTCCGGACGTTCGATGATCGGGTTACGCAGCACCACCGTGATCGTCGTTCCGCCCGCGATGGCCTTCGAGTACCTCGGTGATCCGGAGACCGTGCTCGGTCCGATCCCGCTGCCGTCCCGCGCCCGGGTCGTCGCGTCGGATCCGGATCGCCGGCTCGTCGTCGAGGCAGATCACGGTGTGCACGGATCGGTCTGGACGTTCGACGCGCTCAGCCCGGACGAAACGGAGCTCACCGTCGACTTCCGCTACCACTCTCCAGGCAGACCGGCCGGACAACTGCTCGGCGGTGTGGCCGCACCGGTCGTGTGGCAGGCGCTGCGACGTGCACAGGTCACGTTGAAGGACCGGATCGAAACCCTCTACCACGAGCCCGCCGACCCGGCCGGTCTCGACCGAAGGAGAGCATGACGTGGGATTCTCGGCAGCGGGCAAGACGGTCCTGATCACCGGGGCGGCAATGGGGATGGGACGCCTGTTCGCCCGGCTCGCCGCCGCCGACCACGCCGGCGCGGCGGTGTTGTGGGACATCGACGCCGACGCGCTCGAACGCACGGCGCAGGAACTGCGCGAGTCGGGGTGCACCGTCAGCGCACACGTCGTCGACGTCGCCGACCTCGAATCCGTCCGCAAGGCGGCCGCCGAGGTGCGGGATGCGTTCGGTCGTCCCGACGTGCTCGTCAACAACGCCGGTGTGGTGCGCGGCAAGTACTTCTGGGATCACGACCACGAGTCGGACACCAAATTCGTGATGGACGTCAACACGCTCGCGCCGATGTACATCACCAACGAATTCCTGCCCGCCATGATCGAGGACCGAGGGCGGGACTGCCGCATCGTGAACATCGCCTCCGCCGCCGGGACCGTGGCGACGCCGCGGATGGCCGTCTACGCGGCGTCGAAGTGGGCTGCCCTGGGATGGAGCGATTCGCTGCGACTCGAACTGGTCCAGGCCGGCCACGGGCACGTCAAGGTCACCACCGTGTGCCCGAGCTACATCTCCACCGGCATGTTCGACGGTGTGAAGAATCCCCTGTTCGCCCCGATCCTCCGCCCGGAGGACGTCACGGCCCGGTCGTGGCGGGCGATGAAACAGGGGAGACCGCTGCTGATGCTGCCGCGGTCGCTGTACCTGTCGCGGGTGGCGAAAGCCGTCCTGCCCGTGCGTGCCTGGGACCGTCTGGCCGACCGGCTCGGTGTGTACCACAGCATGGACGCCTACACCGGCCGGGTGCAGGCGCCCACCCCCTGACGTATCGGATCAGCCGAGGTCGAAGCGGGCGCCGAGCCGCATGCTGCCCGGGGCCAGGCGGCTCAGCGCCCGCCCGAACTTGGCCTCGGGCGTGACGGGGACGACGGCCCTGTTGTGCTTGACGGCCTTCACGATCTGCGTCGCCACCCGGTCCGGGGTGAAACCGCGTCTGCGGTAGAGCTTGTCGGTCCGGTCCCGCTTCTTCGCCTGCTCCTCCGGTGTGGCGCCCGCGAAGTCGGTGGCCTTGACGATGTTGGTGTGGACCAGTCCGGGACAGATGGCGCTGACGCCGATGCCGTGGTTCACCAATTCCGCTCGGAGACAGTCCGACAGCATGAACACCGCGGCCTTGCTCGTCGCGTACGCGGTGAGTTGCTTCTGCGGCGTGAACGCCGCGGCGGACGACAGGTTGACGATGTGCCCACCGGTTCCGCGGTCGATCATCTGCTGGGAGAATACGCGGGAGCCGTAGACGACACCCCAGAAATTCACGTCCATGACCCGCTCGAAGTCCTTCTGCGGGGTCTTCGTGAACGTGCCCGAATATCCGATCCCGGCGTTGTTGACCACGATGTCGGGGGTGCCGTGCTCGGCCTGTACCTGCTCCGCGAAGCGCTGCACCTCGTCCTCCACCGCGACGTCCACCTGATACGCGTGGGAGCCGCCGCCGAAGATGGCGACCGCACCGCCGCCCTTCATCTGGGCGGAGTTGATGAGATCGGAGGTCTGCTGCGCGGATTCGAGGTCGCGGTCGGCGACCACCACGACCGCGCCTTCTGACGCGAACGCCAGCGCGGTCTCGCGGCCGATCCCGCTGCCGCCGCCGGTGACGACGACGAGAGTGCCGTCGAGGTCCCGCAGACGGTGATGCTTCCGAGAACCGCTGCGCCAGCCCCTGACTTCGCCGAGAAGACTCATGTGACCATCTTGTCCGAGTACGGTCGTTTGTGTGCTGATCTGGTATGTCAGCTATGGATCCAACATGGCGGCGTCGCGTCTGACCTGCTATCTGCGTGGTGGTTGCCCGGCCGGGGGCAACCTCGTGCACGCGGGCGCCCGCGACGCGAGCGCTCCGCGCGAGTCGATACCGGTGGTCATACCCGGCTCGGTGTTCTTCGCGGGAGAGTCGCGGATCTGGGGCGGCGGCCGCGCCTTCTACGACCCCGACGCGCCCGGCTCCGTCGCGGCCCGCGCATTCCTGGTGACACAGGAACAGTTCGAGGACATCCACGCGCAGGAACCCGCCTGCTACGACCGCCTGGTCACTCTCGGATCCCGCAACGGTGTCCCCATGTGCACGTTCACCACTCGGGCCCGCGGTGACGTCGTCGCCCGGAACGCACCGGCGCCCGCCTATCTCGCGACCATCGCGGACGGTCTCCGTGAAGCGCACGGCTGGGACGAACCGAGGGTCGCCGATTATTTGACGCGACTTCGGGTTTCCTAGCCGACCCAACTGTGCTTACGTGAGACGGGCCACACGAGGTGGCGTTCACGAAAGGGAGTCGATGTCCGATCTGCATGTCGTAGCGACCATTCCTGCCAAGCCCGGTTCCGAGGACACCGTCCGCGACGGACTGTCCGCCCTGGGGGCGGAGAGCCGCAAGGAAGAGGGCTGCATCTCGTACGAGGTGTTCGAATCAACCGCGGTCGCGGGAACCTTCGTCACCGTGGAGGTGTGGACCGGCCAGGAAGCGCTCGACGCGCACATGAAGTCGCCGCACTTCCAGGCCGCGCTCGGGACGTTCGGTGAGCACCTCGCCGGGGCACCGGCGATCCACCCGCTGAAGCCGGTTTCCTAGAGTCGTAGTTCGTGACCACACCAATCACCAGCATCGCCCCCGAAGGTCCCGTCCGCGGCGGTGTCGTCGTCATCCAGGAGGCGTTCGGCGTCACCGGGCACATCGTCGACGTCTGCCGCCGTTTCGCCGACGCCGGGTACCACGCCGTCGCGCCGCACCTGTTCCACCGGCGCGGCGATCCGGTGCTGGAGTACGACGACATGACGTCGGCGATGTCGCTGATCGGTGAGCTCACCGCGGCGCACATCGACGAGGACGTCGACGGGGCCGTCGCGGCTCTGTCGGCGGCCTCGATCGACCCACGGAACACCGCGATCGTCGGATTCTGCATGGGCGGGACGGTCGCGTTCCACACGGCGACGCGCCTCGACCTCGGGGCGGCGGTGAGTTTCTACGGCGGAGGCGTCGCGAAGGGACGCTTCGGATATCCATCGCAACTCGACGTCGCCGAGCAGCTCGGAACGCCGTGGCTCGGCCTGTTCGGAGACCGCGACAAGGGGATCTCGACCGAGGAAGTCGAGGAGTTGCGCGCCGCGGTCGCGCACACCCCGGTGGACACCGAGATCGTCCGCTACGCCGAAGCCGAACACGGCTTCCATTGCGACGACCGTCCCATCGTGTACGACGAAGCGGCCGCGCGGGACGGTTGGGCACGCACGCTCGCGTGGTTCGGCTCACACATCGACGTCACACGCGCCGCCGCCGGAACCGACTGACGGCGGCCGGATCACCGCGTCCGACCGGTCGGCTAGTTGTACGCCGGCGCCGGATCCGTACACGACCGTGACAAGTCGCGGCGTGTTGCGGATACCGCCACGCGGGCTGTGCGTTTCGCGGGTTCCGACGTCGATGTCACGAACGGGAACCCGATGTGCGTCACGGCGGTACGGCCGAAAAGCCCCTGACGTGCCGCCCGGTCTGCTTCATGCGCGAGACCCGTGACCGAACCGTTATAGTCGGCGTCATGACTTCAGTTCTCGGTGTATCGGTAGGCGCCAGCGCGGTGCGCTTCGCGCGCCACGACGCCGTGACTCTCGAAATGCCGATCTTCGAATCGCGGTCGGTGACCGCGACACTGGAACGGCCGGAGGAACTGGCTGCCGAGTCCATCGGCACGGTGCTCGCCGAGCGCGACGAGACCGACGAGGTGCAGGCCATCGGCGTCGCGTACCAGGACGAGGCGCAGGCCGGTGCCGTACAGGTCGCGATGACTCGGTTGCAGATCGGCAACTTCCAGATGGTCCCCGAAGTGACGGCCGCGCTCCAGATGCTCGAGATGTCCGGTGAGCTCGGCGACCACGCGACGCTCGTGTTCTACGACCTCGGCAGTTCGGGGCTCACCGTCACCGTGGTCGATCGAGACACCGGAATGGTGTTGAGCAGTGCGCGTTCGGATCAGATCAGCGGCGACCTCGTCGACCGGCTGATCTGTGACAACCAACTCGAACTGCACCGCTTCGCGCACCCCGCCGACGCGGCAGCCGCGCTCGCGCTCGCCGCGCGGTGCCGCGATGCGAAGGAGCAGCTGTCCACGAACGGCGCGGTGTGCATGCCGGGCGAGGGCGGGCTTCTTCTCCTGTCGCAGGACAGTTTCGATTCACTCATCGTGGGCCCGGTCGAGACTTCGGCGCGCCTGACGCGCGAGGTCATTCGCCGCTCGGGACGCCTTCCCGACGCCGCGGTGCTGATCGGTGGCGGCGCGCATATTCCGTTGGTCACATCCGTGATGGAGTCCTGGCTCGACCTTCCGGTGATCGTCCCCGCGCAGCCCGAACTGGTTGCGGCCGAGGGTGCGGCCCTGCTGGCGCGCCCGACGTCCGACGAGTTCGTCGGGGCGGTGGCGCCGGAGCCGGAGCCTGAGCCGGAGCCCGAATCGGAGCCCCAGCCGGAGGAGCTCGAGTCCCAGCCGGCATTGCTGTCGGAAGACGCGCCGGTACCGCCGCGGAGGCGTCGTGGCCTCGTCCTCGCCGGCGGTGTCGTGGCCGTGGTCGCCGCGGTGGGTCTCGGACTCGGTGTCGGCACCGACCTCCTGCAGGGTACGGAGGAGGAAGCACAGCCGGCCGCGACGCAGTCGAACACTCAGGCGCCGAGCGTGCGGCAAGTGGTACCGCCACAGCCCACGACGACCGCGGATGTGACCCCGCCTCCGGACGCCGCCCCGTCGGTGGTCGACGAGGAGCCGGTGATCCCGCCGCAGACCGAGGTGCGCAGCACGTACCAGCCGCGGACGCAGCCGCAGACGCAGACGCAGAGTCCGACCCAGGCACCGGTCGCCTCCGAGACACAGAGTGTCGTGCCGTCCGACACGTCGGCTCCACCGACCACATCGGAACCCGCTCCGCTCATTCCGGGTCTGCCGCAGATTCAGCTGCCGACGATTCCGCCTCCGGCACCGCTCCCCATGCCGGAGTTGCCCCGGATACCGGGTCTCTGAGCGCATACAACGAAGACGGATGCACCAAGGCCCCGACACGCGTTCCGTGATCAAACCGTTATAGTAATTCCATGGTTTCAGTTCTCGGTGTATCGGTGGGTGCCAGCGCGGTGCGCGTGGCGTATCCGGACGACGAGGGGGCCGTCTTCCGGTCATTTCCGGTGGGCGCCGCCCGCGAGCACCCGGAGCACCTGGTTGCCGATGCCATCGGAACTGTGATGGCCGAGCGCTCCGCCGCCGATGACGTGCAGGTCTTCGGTGTCGCCTATCGGGACGAGGCGCAGGCTGCTGCCGTGGAGGCCGCGATCGACTGCCGTCTGGTCCCGGAAGTGACGGCCGCGCTCTGGATGCTCGAGGCGTCGGGACAGCTCGGCGACCATTCGACGCTCGTGTTCTACGACCTCGGCAGCTCCGGCCTCACCGTCACCGTGGTCGACCGATTCACCGGCGCGGTGCTCGGGTCGGCCCGCACCGACGAGATCAGCGGCGACGTCGTCGACCGGTTGATCCGCGACCACCAGCTCGACGAGAAGCGCATCGCGCCACCGGCCGATGAGGCCGGGGAGTCGGCGCTCGATGCCCGTTGCCGCCGCGCCAAGGAAGAGCTGTCCACCAACACCGCGGTCTGCGTACCCGGCGACGGCGGTCTGCTCCTGCTCTCGCAGGACATTCTCGACTCGCTGATCGTGCGCCACGTCGAGGCGTCGGCGCGCCTGGCACGCGAGGTGATCGAATCGTCCGGGCGTGCTGCCGACGCGGTAGTGCTGATCGGGGGCGGCGCGCACATCCCGCTGGTCGCGTCTCTGATGGAAACGTGGCTCGCGCTTCCGGTGATCGTGCCGGCGCAGCCGGAACTGGTGGCCGCGGAGGGCGCTGCGCTGGTGGCACAGGAGCGCTCGGACTCGTCGGAGCGCCTCGGCGCCGAGAGATTCGCCAAACCCGTGATCCGCGGTGGCGCACTGGCGGGCGGTGCTCTGGCCGTCGTCGCCGTGATCGGTCTCGGCCTCGGCGTCGGTGGCAGCCACCTGCAGAGCTCCGACGGTGACGCACGTCCCGTCGCCACTCAGCCGAGTGACGCGGAGCTGTCCCCGTCGACCGCGCCGTCACCGGCGTCGACGCCACCGCCGTCGGCCGCGGTGTCGGTTCCGGGCCCGGTCGAGGAGGAGGCGAGCGTGCCGGAACCCGCGCCCGCGCCTGCCCCCGCCCCGCGACCTCTCATTCCCGGTCTGCCGCAGATTCAGCTGCCGACCCTTCCGCCGCCTCCGCCGCTCCCTCCGCTGCCCCGGATTCCGGGCCTCTAGCGACCGCTCATCGACGCAGCATGTCCCTGACGTGACCGGTCTCGTTGACCGACGCCACGCGACGCTCGCCGCTGCGCGACACGAGCACCCGGGTCACGGACACGTACTCGATCGGGAACACGAGGGGTCGGTCGAGCCCGAGCAGGTCTTGCAGGAACACGTTGATGACGCCGCCGTGGGCGAACACCGCGACGGTGTCCTCGTGGCCGGACTCGTCGACGATGCGGCCGAGGGAGTCGAACACCCGCGTGCGGAATGCGTCGGCGTCGACGGACTTCGGGAACTCGCCGGCCCGGATGCGGGCGAAGGCCTCCGGCGCCCGCGCCTCCGCCTCGTGGAACGGGATGTAGTGGTCCAGGTCGTAGTCGTACTCCGCGAGCCCGACGTACTCGGTGACGGGGAGGTTGAGTGCCTCCGCGACCGGCGCGGCGGTCTCGAGTGCACGTCGTTGCGGGCTGCTCACGATCCGGGCGATGCGGTACGGGGCCAGTGCCGCGGGCAGGCGCTTGGCCTGGGCGTGACCTTCTTCGGTCAGTGCCGGGTCCGCGCGCCCGTCGGACGCGGTGACGAGCTCGGGCAGCGCGTGGCGGATCAGTAGCAGTTGCACGTCGATCAGCTTGCCAGCTCCCGCACCAGCGCCGCGATCTGGCCGGGCTGATCGATCATGGCGTGGTGGTGGGCGGGCCGCACCACCCGGAACGTGGCGCCCAGGAACTCTGCGAACTGTCTCTGCATGCGGATCCACGACGACCCCCACGGTGTGGGGCGTCCGGTGTGGGCGGCCGCCACGACGACGGGTGCCGTCATCGTCGTGGTCTCGCGTAGCGCGGCCAGTTCCTGGGCCAGCGCCGGGTACGACGCGTTCTCGACGATCGAGGATTCCAGGTACGCCGGTTCGCGGTAGATCCGTTCGATCCATTGCCGGGTGTCCGGCGCGATCCCGTCCGGGGGTGTCGAGTGGTTCAGGATCCGGCGCACGGTGGGGCCGAGGCGCTGTTGCAAGCCCACCCTGCTCGCGGTTCGGGCCACCCGGCGACCCAGGGTGACGCGCCACCGGGTGGGGATCACGCGGTGCGGACGGGCCGTGACGGTGGCATCGAGGAGGATCAGGCCGCCGGTTCGCTCCGGGTACAGCCGGGCGAAGGCCTCGACGTAGATACCTCCGAGGGAATGGCCGACGAGCACCGCCGGGGTGGCCACATGCAGGGCGTCGAGGACGTCGGCGATTCTCTCGGCCTCGCCCCGGGCGGAGGGACGCTCGGCGGACGGGGGGCTGAGCCCGTATCCGGGTCGGTCGATCCGCACGACGAGGCAGCTCCCGGACAGCAGTTCGACCACCTCGTCCCAGTCGAACCAGTTCCCGCCCAGGCCGCCGTAGAGGACGACGGGTGGGCCCTCGCCGTCGACCACCACGTGTACTCCCGCGACCATTTCCCCAGGACGTTTCACGTGGAACCATCCCGTTCCGGGGTGACGTGAATAACGCTGAGCGCCACGAAGATCAGCCACCCGCAGAAGGCGAGCAGCTGGACACGCTGGCCGAGTCCGAGCCAGGCGTCCTGTTGGCCGCGCAACCCGGCGGCCGTCAGCGTCCACACCGTGCCGCCGATGAACACGACCGCCACGGCCACTCCGGTCAGTTTCAACCAGGTCGGCCAGCCGTAGCGGAAGGCGGCCAAGAGGAACGCGAGGCTCGACACCACGCCTCCCGTCGAGGCGGACGCACTGGTCATGGCGTGCAGATCATGGGTGAGCGGCAGGCGCCCGGACGCCTCATGTGCGGCGCAGACGGGGTCCATCGTGGCCGCGCAACTCATCGGCAGGCGCGAATCCGCGATGGTCGCGATCGCGAACACGATCAGCGCGATCCAGCCGACCGCCGTCACCCAGCCCTGCGAGTACCGCGACAGTCCGAGCACCCCGGCTACGGCGACGATGCACCCGGTAATCAGGTCGCCGGTCCGGAACCAGAATCCGTACGGCTGGTCCGCGGCGGCGAGTTCGCTCGCGAAACCCCGCAGCGGATCGATGCCGGTGTCGAGGACGAATTCGAGCAGCCACGACGCGTAGCCGACGGCGCCGAGGATCAGCAGCACCGCGACGGCCACCCGGCCACGGGAGATCATTGCCTCGGCTTGGCCAGGGGGAACGCGAGGGTTTCACGGATGCTGCCGCCGGTGATGAGCATGACCACCCGGTCGACGCCCATGCCGAGCCCACCGGTCGGGGGCATGGCGTGCTCGAGGGCCTGCAGGAAGTCCTCGTCGAGTTCCATCGCCTCCTCGTCACCGCCGGCCGCGAGCATCGACTGCTCGGTGAGCCGGTTCCGCTGATCGACCGGGTCGGTGAGTTCGCTGTACGCGGTGCCCAGCTCGACGCCCCACGCGACGAGGTCCCACTTGGCCGCGACCCCCGGAATCGTGGGGTGCGGGCGCGTCAGAGGCGACATCGACGTCGGGAAGTTGGTGTAGAAGGTGGGGAACTCGGTGTAGTCCTCCACCAGGTGCTCGTACATCTCCTGTGCGACGGCGCCCGCGTCCCAGGCGGACTGGTACGGGATCTCGTGCTCGTCGCACAGCCGTTGCAGTTCCGCGAGCGGCGTCTCGGGTGAGACGTCGACGCCGAGTTTCTCGGCGACCGCCTGGTGCATCGTCTTGACGGGCCATTCGCCGGAGATGTCGACCTCCACCAAGGTGCCGTCGGGGCCGGGACGCATGATGATCTCGCGTCCGTATGCCGCGGTCGCCGCGGTCTGGATGAGCTCCCGGCACAGCACCATCATCTTCTCGTAGTCGCTGTGCGCCTCGTACGCCTCGAGGATCGTGAACTCCGGGTTGTGTTTGAAATCGACGCCCTCGTTGCGGAAGACGCGGCCGATCTCGAACACCTTCTCCATGCCGGCGACGCACAACCGTTTGAGGTACAGCTCCGGCGCGATCCGCAGGTACAGGTCCAGGTTGTAGGCGTTGATGTGGGTGAGGAACGGGGCCGCGTTGGCGCCGCCGTGCACCTGCTGCAGGATCGGGGTCTCCACCTCGAGGAAGCCGCGGCCGCCGAGCGAGTCCCGCAATGACTTCACGACGGCGCTGCGGGCCTCGAGCAGGCGGCGGGCATCGGAGTTGATGGCGAGGTCGACGTACCGCTGCCGGACGCGGGTCTCCGGGTCGGACAGGCCCTTCCACTTGTCCGGCAGGGGGTGCAGGCACTTGCCGGTCATGCGCCATTCGTTCGCGAGCAGCGACAGCGCTCCGCGGCGGCTGTATCCGATGACGCCGGCGACCTCGACGAGGTCACCGAGGTCGAACTCGGCGGCGAACGCCCGAATGCGATCGGTACCCACGCTGGCCTCGTCGACGAGGATCTGGATGTCGCCGGACCAGTCCCGGACCACCGCGAACACGACGCCGCCGTAGTCGCGGATCCGGAGCAGGCGGCCTGCGATGCGGACGGTCGTTCCCTCGGGGGATTCCACCGCCTCCGTCACGGTGTGGCTGGGCGGATACGCGACCGGGTACGGGTCGATGCCCTGTTCGGCGAGGCCGGCCAGTTTGTCGAGCCGGACGCGCACCTGCTCGGGACGTTTCGGCCCGGTCAGCGTCGGTGCGAGGCCTTCGCCGGGTGCGCTGCCGTCGGAGTGCAGTCCTTCGGCGGCGACGAGTGCGGCGGGGACCGCGGCGTGGGTGCCGGTGTGCTCGAGGGCGTCCCGGGTTCCCGAGCGGCCGAACCGGGGCAGGGTCACGAACCCTTCCGCAACGGCCGACGCGAATCCGACGCGCAGCAGTTCCCGGTTGTCCTCGAAGCAGAGGAACCGCGGTACCCATTCCGGCTGGTACTTCACGTTGGATCGGTAGAGCGCCTCGAGCTGCCACCAGCGAGAGAAGAAGACGAGAATCGAACGCCAGATCCGCAGGATGGGTCCGGCCCCGATGCGGGAGCCCTCCTCGAAGACCGAGCGGAACACCGCGAAGTTCAGCGACACCTTGGTGATGCCGAATTGATCCGAGGTGGTGGCCAGTTCGGACACCATCAGCTCCACCACTCCGTTGGGAGAGGTCGGCTTGCGGCGCATCAGGTCGAGGGAGACACCGGTGGGCCCCCACGGCACCAGCGACAGGATGCCGTCGACCTCGCCGTCCTCGGCGATCGCCTCCACCAGCAGGCAGTCGCCGTCGAGGCGGTCGCCGAGCCGGCCGAGGGCCATGGAGAAACCGCGCTCGGTCTCGGTGTCGCGCCATGCGTCCGCGAGCCGGATGGTTTCGGCCATCTCCTCGGCGGGGACGTCCCGGTGTCTGCGGATCCGGACGGTGACGCCCTGACGCCGGACGCGGGTGACGGCTTGGCGGACCTGCCGCATGTCGCGTCCGCTGAGGTTGAATTCGCGGGTGCGGAGGATGGCTTCGTCGCCGAGCTGGAGCACGGTGAGACCGGCCTTGTTGTAGGCGGTGGCCCCGGTTTCGCTGGCCCCCATCACCGCGCTGGCCCAACCGTATTGGGACGCGAGTGCCTGCCACGCCTCGATCGCGTGCGGCCACGCCTCCGGGTCGCCGATCGGGTCGCCGCTGGCCAGGCACACGCCGAGCTCGACGCGGTAGGTGATGGCCGCCTTCCCGCTGGGTGCGAACACGACGGCCTTGTCGCGGCGGGTGGCGAAGTAGCCGAGGGAGTCGTCCGCGCCGTACTGCAGCAGGAGTCCGCGCAACGCCGATTCGTCGTTGCCGGTGAGCGCATTGTGGGACCGCTGTGCGCGGAACAGGGTGATGACGGCGGCCAGCAGTGCGATCGCGCCGAACAGGCCGAGGAGGGTGTTGACGAATCCGTGCGGGCGTCCGCTGAACTGTTCGTTGTCGGCCGCGGCGAGGGCGGTCACGCGGTTGAGCGCCCACAGGAAACGTTCGCCCTGCGGCAGGGTGCCGGGGAACAGTTCGACGAGGCCCCACCCGACGAGGGTGCCGATAGCGAGCCCGACGATGAGCACGCCCAGGGCTTTCCAGCCCGCGCCGCGCCGGACCCGGGTGTAGAACTCCGGGCGGGCCGCGATGAGAATGCCGATCAGCACCACCTGGACCACGGCGGCGACCATCGCATTCACGTTCCGGTCGGTGATGCTCACGATCACGTTGGTGATCAGGATCAGAACCAGATAGATCGTCAGCAGCCACCAGGCGATGCGCTTGCGGCTCGCCAGCGCCGCCGCGAGCAATGCGACCACCAGAGCCCACGACAGGCTGGTGTCCGGAGCGTCGAAGTAGTACGTGTCGACGTATTCCCGCGGCACGTGCACGTAGTAGCGCAGCACCGGCGAGATGCTCCACAGGAACACGAGCACCGAGAAGACACCCAGGATCAGTCCCGCGATGTGGGGAACCTGGTGGAAGCGCCCGTTCTTCGGCCCGAGGGCGGGTCGGGGCCGTGGCGCGGCGGAGACGGCCGCCTCGGACGCGTCGTGTGTCTCGGTGCTAGCTGACATCGAGTGTTTCCTTCCCGGCAAGAGATACGTACCGATCACGGGAGACAGATGTTCCAGTGTTCAGTGTGAGCCGTCGGGCCGCGATTTGGGTGGAGAGGGAAGATAGAGGCATGTCCGACATTCACGACGCCGTGCCGATCCGCGACGAATCCATCCGTCTCGGTCAATTCCTCAAGCTCGCCAACCTCATCGAGTCGGGGGCCGAGGCGAAAGAGGTGATCGCCGACGGACTCGTGTCGGTCAACGGTGAGGTCGAGGTGCGGCGGGGGCGGCAGCTGCGGGACGGGGACGTCGTGGAGATCGGTGGGATGACGGCGCAGGTGAGTGCTCAGCCCTGACTGCGGGCGGTCGAGAACCTCTGCAGGAACAGTGCCTCCGCGACGGCGAGGTGCTCGATTTCGCCGGGATCCACACTCTCGTTGGGGGCGTGGATGAGACAGCGCGGTTCCTCCACCCCGATCAGGGCGATCTCCGCTTTCGGCACGACGGCGGAGAAGACGTTGCACAGAGGAATCGAGCCGCCCTGCCCGACGGTTCCGAGTTCCGTTCCGAACGCCTCCTCCATCGCCGCGCCGAGGGCGGCGTAACCGGGACCGTCGGTGGTCGCGCGGAACGGGGAGCCCACCGCTTCGCGTTCCACGGTCACCCGCGCATTCCACGGAGTGGCGTTCTCGAGGTGCGCGGCGAGCGCGTCCTGCGCCTTCTGCGGGTCCATGCCGGGTGGCACCCGCAGGTTGAGGCGGGCCGATGCGCGCGGCGAGATGGCGGCGGCCGAGCCGACCACCGGCGGGCAGTCGATGCCGAGGATCGTCAGGGCCGGCCGGGCCCACACGGCGTCGGCAACGGAACTCGAACCGGCGAGACGCACACCGTCGAGCACGCCGGCGTCGGTGCGGAACTGCGCCTCCGGGTAGTCGACGCCCGTCCAGTTCTGATCCGAAGCCAGACCGTCGACGACGGTGTTGCCGTCCTGGTCACGCAGGGTGGCGAGCATCTGGACGAGGGCGGCCAGCGCGTCGGGGGCGGGCCCGCCGTACATGCCCGAATGCACTTCCCCGGCTAGGGTCTCGACGTGGACCACCACGTTCGCTATGCCCCGCAGGGTGGTGGTGACGGTCGGGCTGCCGACCGCGGCGTTTCCGGTGTCGACGACGAGGATCATGTCGGCGTCGAAAAGTTCGGGCCTTGCCTCGACGAGGTTCTCGAGCCCGCCGGTTCCCATCTCCTCGGATCCTTCGGCGACGATTCTGATGCCGACGGGGAACGGGGTGCCGAGTGCGCGCAGCGCCAGCAGGTGCATCACGATGTTGCCCTTGCAGTCGGCCGCGCCGCGCCCGTACCAGCGTCCGTTCCGCTCGGTGAGGGTGAAGGGGTCGGTGTGCCACAGCTTCTCGTCGCCGGGCGGTTGAACGTCGTAGTGGCAGTACAGCAGCACCGTCGGGGCCCCGTCGGGCGCGGGCTGGTGTCCGACGACGGCGTGTGAACCGTCGGACGTCTCGAGCAGTTCGACGTGTCCGATTCCGGCTCCGATGAAGGCGTCCCTGACCCATTCGGCGGCGCGAACGCATTCCTCCGGTGGGAACTGCCGCGGATCGGCCACCGACCGCATGGCCACCAGTTCGGCGAGTTCGTCACGCGCCGTGGGCATCAGCTCGGCTATCTTGGAACGGATTTCGTCGGACATCGAACGCCTCCTCGGCGGTGCTCGGGTGATGCGGTGGTCCGGTACCGATGATTCCCGAACCACCGCTCGGTTCTCGCCGGATCAGCGGACGACGACGCCGTCCTGATCGCTGTAGACGATCTCGCCGGGATTGAACGTGACGCCGCCGATCTCGATCGGGACGTTCTTCTCACCGGAGCCGGTCTGGGTGCTCTTGCGGGGGTTGGTGCCTAGCGCCTTGACGCCGATGTCGAGGGTCTTCAGGATCGCCGAGTCGCGGACCGCACCGTTGACGATCACGCCGGCCCAGCCGTTGTCGACGCCGCGCCCGGCGATGATGTCGCCGACCAGGGCCGTGTGGATGCCGGCGTCACCGTCGACCACCAGGACGCCGCCGTTGCCGGGCTCGCCGAGGGTCTGCTTGACCAGCAGGTTGTCCTGGAAGCACTTGATGGTGGTGATGGGGCCGGAGAACACTTCACGGCCGCCGAACTGGATGAACTGCGTGTCGCAGCTCCGGATGTCGGGTCCGATCTCGTCTGCCAGGTCAGCGGTTGCCACGGGTTCAGTCATACGCGTCAGGATAGAGGGCCGACGCTGGGAGAATGCGGGCCATGACCATTGCAGTGACAGGAGCCACGGGGTCGATCGGCGGCAAGGTGCTCGAGCGGCTCGGTGGTGGCGCCGGTGTCCGGCTGATCGGGCGGAACTCGCAGCGGCTCGAGCCGCTGGCCGAGCATTTCGACTCCGCGTTCGCAGTGGCCACGTATGCCGACGGTCCGGCGATGACCGCCGCGCTGGACGGCGTCCGGTTGCTGTTCCTGGTCTCGGGTCACGAGAGCGCCACCCGCCGCGAGGAGCACCGCACCGCCGTGGACGCCGCCCGTGCCGCCGGGGTGGAGCGGATCGTCTACCTGTCGTTTCTGGGCGCGGCGCCCGAGTGCACGTTCACGTTCGGGCGCGACCACTACTTCACCGAGCAGCACGTCCGGGAGAGCGGTGTGAAGTACACGTTCCTGCAGGACAGCTGGTATCAGTCGATGATCCCGCTGATGGCCGACGACCAGGGCGTCATCCGGGGTCCCGCCGGGGACGGGCTGGTGAGCGCGGTGGCGCCCGACGACGTCGCCGATGCGGTGACGGCGGTCCTCACCACCGGCAACGGCGACCACGACGGCGTCACCTACCGGCTGACCGGGCCGGAGGCGTTCACCCTCACGGAGGCCGCCGAGACGATCACGAGGGTGACCGGACGTTCGGTGCGGTTCGAGAACGAGACCCTGGACGAGGCGTACGCGTCCCGCGCCCACTTCGGGGCGCCGGACTTCGAGGTGGCAGGGTGGGTGACCTCGTACGCAGCGATCGCGGCCGGTGAGTTGGCGGTGGTCACGGGGGACGTCGAGACGCTCACCGGGAGGCCGCCGACGACCTTCGCCGACTATCTGAACAGCTACACTTGACCCCGTCCTGGCATAGCGAGCGGTAGATAGGTCTTTGATGGTCAGCTCATCCAAGGGTGCGACGCCCACCGAGGTCGGCAACGCAGCAGACTGGCGCCGCCTCGAACCCACGAAGTTGACGCCGATCCTCAGCGCCTCCCTCGACGCGTTCTACGAACACGGTTTCCACGGCACGTCGGTGCGTGACATCGCTCGCCGAGTCGGTGTCACGGTACCCGCTCTCTATTACCACCACGAGAACAAGGAGGCCGTTCTCCTGGCGCTCCTGGAACTCTCCACCAGCGACGTTCTCGAGCGCGCCCACGCCGCGAGCGCCGACGGCGGCGACGATCCGGTGCAGCGGCTCGCCAACGTCATCGAGGCGATCGTGCTGCGGATGACCATGCGATCCCGTCTGGCGGCGCTCGAGAGCGAGGTGCGCTACCTGAGCCCGGAGAACCGGCAGCGTTACCGCACGGTCCGCAAGGGTGTGGAGGAACTGGTCCTCGAGATCGTCAAGGAAGGCAAGAAGCGGGAGCTCTTCGACGTGGCGGATGCCGCGGAGACGACGCGGGCGCTTCTCGGTATGTGCCAGTCGATTCCGCGCTGGTATCACGCCGAGGGCAAGCTGACCCCGGATGCCGTGGCCCGCAAGTATGTCGAGATCGCGATGAAGACGGTGGGATCCACCGAAGCTCCCGTCAAACCCAAGAAGAGGCGCACCGCCGACGTCTGACCGGCGATGCGCCTCGGCAGGTTCCGGCGGTCAGCTCCCCAGGCCCAGCCCCGGTGACGCGACCGCGTCGAACTGCGTCGTCGTCTCGGTCGGCTCGCCGCTCGGTGGGGCGAAGGTGAATACGGCGGTGTAGCGGCCGGCCTCGTGCGTCCGGATCGCGGCCGTTCCGGCGCCCAGGGTGAGCGGGATGGTCCGCGTGGTCACGTCGCCGCCGGGGTCGGTGATCTCGAGTTCGACCGGAGTGGACCCGTCCGTGCCGGTCGGGGTGGGGGTGACGAGCGCGCCGAGCGTCACCAGATTGTTGGCGCGGACGGTGCCGATCGGTGGGACGACGTTGATCTGATAGGTTGTGGCGGCGGTTGCCGTGGGCGCCAGAGCAAGTGCGGCCGCTCCGGCGAGCGCGGCAATGGTCAGGGTCCCTCGCGAGAAGTGCACAAAATCCCTTCCTGTCGACGGTCGCTACGCGCAGCCACGTTACGGCAGAACCAGGTGATACCCGCGCCCATTCACCGGGTGTCCGAGAATAGTTCGAACACACGGCTTTCCGTCGATCACGCTTCCAAAGCGGTTCAGGATGCGGTGTTTTCCCGCGCGACCGTACCGTTGGTGTGCTGCACGGGACAGGTTCTGGGGAAGGTGCCCAGTTTCTCCACGTCGTACCCGGTCGGGTAGCTGCGAATGTTGGGGAGGTCGCGGGCGAACTTGGGCACGGCGCGCACGGGGTAGAACCGGACGAGGCGGGCGCGGACCTTCAACGCACCCCGCGACAGAGTCCGCGCGAGGCGGGACGGCCTGCGGTAGGCGAACGCGTCGAGAAGCGGATCGTCCATGAGCGCCCAGGAGAATCGCTTGATCAGGGCGGCGGGCGCGAGATTGTTCGGCGGGAACGTGCAGAGAAGTTCGAGCGTCGAGTCGGCTACCGCGCGGCCACCCTGGTCGAAGAGGAAGTGTTCACGCTCGTAGTCGTCGAGGAATTTCTCGAACGCCTCGAAAGTCTCGGGAATCTGCTTGATGCCCATGTACGTGCCGAGCGCACGGTAGTAGTTGGTAGATCCGACGATCTCGTTGCGGGTGAGTTTCCGCCAGCCGAAGTCGTCGATCCAGCGCACCGGGGTCACCACGAACGTCGACAGCACGTATCGCATGTCGTCGTTGGAGATGTCGTAGGAGCCGTGCATCTGGTTCATCCGGCGGATGCCGGTGCGACCGGCATCGCTGGTGAAGCCGTGTTCGAGGACGGCGTCGAGGATCAGTCCGGTGTCGTCGTAGCGCTTCTGCACGCGTTCGGTGAACTCGCCGGTCTCGAACAGCAACCGGCCGATGGTGGGCACGGCGTACGTCCGGAACAGCGCGAAGCTGAGGGCTTGATTGATGTCCCAGGGAAACTCCTGCGTGGCGAGAATCCGGTAGATCTCTTCGTGCTGCGTCTCGGGATCGAGGCGGTCGGTCCGGTGACGTAGATCGAAGCGTTTCATGAGTTTCACTTCCTGCAGCGGCTGTGACAGATGACCAGGCATTTAGCGATCGTTCAGACAGTTCGACTGTATCGCCAGTCACAGTGCGACGCCAGAGTGGCATTATGCAAACACATGGCACGAAATTCACCGCAGACCGATCGCATCGTGATGCTCACGGAACTCCTCGCAGACGAGCCGGAGACGCCCCGGAGCCTCGCCGACATCGCCCGGCACCTCGGCGTCGCAAAGGCCACCTGCTATCCGATGGTCGTGGCCCTGACCGAGGCGGGCTGGCTCATCCGGCACCCCACCCGCAAGACCTACCGCCTCGGTCCCGCGCTGATCCCGGTCGGACGCGCCGCCGAGACGGCCACGGACGTCGTCGACCTCGCGCGGGCGGTGATGCACGAACTGGCCGACGCGTCCGACATGGCGTCCATCGCGTTCGTGCAATCGGGAAGCGACGTGGTGGTCGCGGAGGTGGTGCAGCCGGTAGGGGGACGCCGCGGAACCCTGGGCCTGCGGCTCGGCGACAAGGTACTGCTCGCGCCGCCCATCGGTTCGGGACTCGCGGCCTGGTATCCGCCGGAGCAGCGCGAGGAGTGGTACGCCCGCGGCGCGGAGGACCTGGGGGTCGGGGCGGACGATCTGCGCGCCGCCTACGAGCCGGCCCTCGCGCTCGTCCGGGAACGCGGGTATGCGATGGAATCGATGCAGCAACAGGAACATTCGCTGGCCAGTGCCGTGTCGGAACTCCGCGGTCGCGGTGTGGGCGGGCACCGCTCGACCGTCGCGCTGCGGGAGGCGCGCAAACTGTTGTCGGCGGATGCGGTGGTCGGTGACATCGACCCGGAGGGCAGCTACCAGCCGCTGTCGATCAATGCCGCGGCATTCGACCGTGACGGTGAACCCGCGGTCGTGCTGTGTGTCGCCGACGCGTCCCGGCGGATGTCGGGTGTGCGCACGGCGGAGATCGGTGAATTGGTCCGCGACGCCGCGGCGCGGGTGACGGCCGCCATGCACGGCCGCCACCCGTGAGTACTTCTTAACCGCGGGCGGTTAAGAAGTACTCACAAGCTATTTCAGTTCGGCGAGGACGGTGCCCTGGGTGATGGCGGCGCCGGGTTCGACGGACAGGCCGGTGACGGTGCCGGCCTTGTGGGCGTTGACGG
>NZ_JBHXWI010000047.1:0-82136 GCF_042671975.1 Rhodococcus sp. NPDC127593
ACGATCCGCTTGCCGATCTCCTTGTCCCGCAACAACTCCTTCATGATCCGCACCAACGCCATGGTCGTCGCGACCTGCTGCTTGCCCGACCCCTTCCGGACCACGTCGTAGGTGGAGTCCGGCGGCATCGGCAACGGCGCCACCCCGGTGCGCCTTTGCGGCAGGAACCCACCGAGGGCGCGGCGGCGGTCGAGCATGTACTGGATTTCCGGGGCGTCGTTGCCGGGGTGGTAGTACGGCGGCATCTTCGGGTCCTTCTCCAACTCCTCGTCGGAGATCGGGATGCGCTGCAGGTCCCGGAAATTCTTCAGATCGTCGAGGGTCAGCTTCTTCATCTGGTGGGTGGCGTTGCGGCCCTCGAAATGCTTACCCAGGGTGTAGCCCTTGATGGTGTGCGCCAGGATCACCGTCGGCTGCCCCTTGTGCGCCATCGCCGCCGCGTACGCGGCGTAGATCTTGCGGTAGTCGTGGCCGCCGCGCTTGAGGTTCCAGATGTCCTGATCCGACAGGTTCGCGACCAGTTCCTTCGTCCGCGGGTCCCTCCCGAAGAAGTGCTCGCGCACGTAGCCGCCGTCGTTGGCCTTGTAGGTTTGGTAGTCGCCGTCCGGGGTGACGTTCATCAGGTTGACCAGGGCGCCGTCGCGGTCCGCGTGCAGCAGGGCGTCCCACTCGCGGCCCCAGACCACCTTGATCACGTTCCAGCCGGCGCCGCGGAAGAACGACTCCAACTCCTGGATGATCTTGCCGTTGCCGCGGACCGGGCCGTCGAGGCGCTGCAGGTTGCAGTTCACCACGAACGTCAAATTGTCGAGGCCCTCGGTGGCCGCCACATGCGCCAGACCCCGCGATTCGGGTTCGTCCATCTCGCCGTCACCGAGGAACGCCCACACGTGCTGATCGGCGGTGTCCTTGATGCCGCGGTCGTGCAGGTAGTGGTTGAACCTGGCCTGGTAGATCGCGTTCATCGGGCCCAACCCCATCGACACGGTCGGGAACTCCCAGAAGTCGGGGAGCAGCCGCGGGTGCGGGTACGACGGCAACCCGCCACCGGAGTCGGCGTGCGAGTGTTCCTGCCGGAACCCGTCCATCCGCTCCGCCGGGATCCGCCCCTCCAAAAACGCGCGGGCGTAGATGCCCGGCGAGGCGTGGCCCTGGATGAAGATCTGATCCCCACCACCGGGGTGATCCTTGCCGCGGAAGAAGTGGTTGAACCCCACCTCGTACAGGGCGGCCGACGACGCATACGTCGAAATGTGGCCGCCGACCCCGACCCCCGGCCGCTGCGCCCGGGTCACCATCACCGCCGCGTTCCACCGGATGAACGCCCGGTACCGGCGCTCGGTCTCCTCGTCGCCGGGGAACCACGGCTCGTTCTCCGTCGGGATGGTGTTCACATAATCGGTCGACGTCAACGCCGGCAAAGCGACGTGCTTCTCCCCGGCCCGCTCGAGCATCCGCAACATCAGATACCGGGCACGGGTCGGTCCGGACCGGTCCAACAGTCCATCGAACGATTCCAACCACTCCGTGGTCTCGTCCGGGTCGATATCCGGCAGATAAGACGCAACACCCTCACGGATGACGCGAACCGAACCGGCGCGGGCGAGGTCCGCGGAGGTCGTGGTCTGTTCGAGCAAAGGGATACTCCATCGTTGCGGGCGCGGGATAGGGCGCCGTGGTGACTGTCCGGGGTGAGGACGAAGCTGTACAACTCACTGCACAGGTGACTAACGCGGTTTCGCGAGCGGCCATCCCGTGATCTTCTTGGGACGTGGGGGCGCGTACGTGCGCACCTTCGAGGTCGAGAGCCCCAACCCTACAAGAGATCCCGCTAATTTGACAGCCGCACTGACCCCGTCGACCACGGGAACACCGGTGCGCTCACGGATTTTGTCGTCGAGGCCGGCCATTCCACCGCAGCCGAGGCAGATCACCTCGGCCTTGTCTTCGCGCACAGCAGCTTCGGCCTCGTCGACGATCGCCTCGATCGTGCGCTCGGGGTCGGATTCCAGTGCGAGGACGGGCAGACCGCTCGCGCGCACACTCGCGCACTTGGCGTCGAGGCCCGCGAGCCGGAGGCGGTCTTCGATGAGCGGCACGGTGCGGTCAAGGGTGGTGACGACGGAGTACTTGTGCCCCAGCATCATTGCGATGCTGGCGGACGCCTCGGTGATGTCGACGACGGGTACGTCGAGCAGCTCCTGGAGACCTTCCCGGCCGTGTTCGCCGTACCCGGCCTGGATCACCGCGTCGTACGGTTCCGGGTACGAACGCACCCGGTCCATCACCGCGATCGCGGCGAGGTAGCTCTCGAAGTTCCCCTCGACGGATTCCGCACCGATGTCCGGTGTGAGCCCGACGATCTCGGTGCCGGGTGCTGCCGCGGCCTCGGCCTGCTTGGCGATGGCGTCCGTGATGGACGTGGTGGTGTTGACGTTGACGACGAGAATACGCATCGAAAGCTCCTGTCAGTGGTCGCCGTGGCCGCTGTCCACGGCGATCGACTCGCCGGAGACGTCCACGTACTGCCGGGTGCGGTCGCCGACGACCGCGTAGATTGCCGCCGCCAGGCCCGCTCCGATGAACCACGAGAAGGGGGCGACGAGATGGAAGGCCGGGACGATCGCGAACAGGGTGCTGACGAGCGCGGCGGGAACGAGGGCATAGATCGCCCGCAGATTGAATCCCTTGCGGTAGTAGTAGGTTCCGGTCGGGCTGTCCGAGTAGAGGGCGGGCACGTCGACCTTCGTGCGGCGGATGAACCAGTAGTCGACGAAGATGATGCCGAACAGCGGGCCGAGGACGGCGCCGAGGCCACCGAGGAAGTAGTTGATCACCACCGGGCTGTCGTAGAGATTCCAGGGCAGCAGGACCACGCCGATGCAGGCGCTGATGATGCCGGCCTTGCGGAAGCTGATCTTCCCGGGAGCGAGATTCGACAGCACGTACGACGGTGCGACGAAGTTCGCCATGACGTTGACGGCCATCGTCACGATCACGAGGGCGAGGCAGGCCAGCGACAGGAACAGGGTGTTCGGGATCGCCGCGACGATGTCGGTGGGGCTGTCGATGATCGTCCCGTCGATCTGGAACTGGGCGCCGCACAGGATGAACGCGACGACGGCGAACGCGAGGACGTTGACGAACAGTCCCCAGAAGTTGCCGCGCACGACGGCGGTCTTCGACGGGGAGCGCCGCGAGAAGTCGCAGAAGTTGAGGATCAGGGTGCCGTAGATCGACATCCACAGGGCTGCCCCGGCGAAGACCTGCCGCCACATCTCCCCACCCGAAGCGGGCTGATCGGATGTCCAGGCGATGGAGAAGTCGGTGCGGAACAGCATCCACAGGGCGAGCGAGCCGACCGTGACCAGGATCAGCGGGCCGGCCAGACCCTCGAATCGGCGCACGGCCTCCATCCCGTAGACGAGGACGACGATCTGGACCGCCCAGATCCCGATAAAGCAGATCCAGCCGAGGCTGGAGAGTCCGAGGATCGAATTCTGGTCGAAGCGGTCGAGCGACGGCGCCACGGCGACGAGGAAGATCCGGAAAACGATCGAGGCGAGATAGGTCTGGATTCCGAACCAGACGATCGCGATGACCGCACGGACGATGGCGGGAATCTGGGCGCCGCGGATTCCGAAACTGATCCGGCTCATCACGGGGAAGGGCACGCCCGTCTTCTGCCCCATGAACCCTGCGTAGGTCATCGCGACACACACGATGACGGCACCGATCATGAGCGACAGGATCATGTGGCCGCCGCCGAGCCCGAGCGCGAACAGGCCGATGGCGAACGAGTAGTTGGCGATATTATGGACGTCGTTGGTCCACAGCGTGAAGATGCTGTAGCTACCCCAGCGGCGACCCGAGGCCTTCGTGGGTGCCAGGTCCAGGTTGTAGAGTTTGGTACTCGTCTCGGTCGCTGTCGGCGTCGTTTCCTGCGGAGCGCGGCCGTGGACGGCGGCATCGTGGTCGACGGTGGTGGTGTGCCGCGAGACTGTGTCGTCTATGAGCATGTGCCTGTCCTTGCGTGGCGGCGAACGAACTTCCGTATCACGGAAAGCTTGTTCCATTGGTCCCTCCAAGTGTGAGCCAGGCAACAGTGGCCGGTCAATGATTTCCGCAGGATATATCTTGGTGTGGCGCCGCCCGAAACACGACAAACCCGCTGTAACACTGGATCTTTCGGATCCAGCGCGACAGCGGGCAAGGGCGGCAGCGTCAGGCCAGTCCGCGGCTGAGCAGCCGGCCGCGGGGCGCCTCGTCGAGGTCGATCCGCTTGCCGGCCAGCCAGGTACTGCGCACAACGCCGGCGAGGGCACGCCGGTCGTAGGCGGAGACGGGATTCTTGTGCTGCAGGGCGGCCACGTCGACGACGAACGCCTCCTCGGGCGCGAACACGGCGAAATCCGCCGCGTACCCCAGCGCGATGTGCCCTTTCGTGTTCAGCCCGACCTGCTCAGCCGGGTTCTCCGCCATCCACCGGACCACATCGTTCAGACTGTGCCCGCGACGCTTGGCCTCCGACCACACCGCGGACAGCGATACCTGGAGCGACGCGATGCCGCCCCACGCGACACCGAAGTCGCCGATGTCGAATCTCTTGAGGTCGACCGTGCACGGGGAGTGATCGGTGACGACGCAATCGATCACGCCGTCGGCCAGGCCCTGCCACAGCAGTTCACGGTTCCCGGCTTCGCGGATCGGCGGGCAGCACTTGAATTGCGTTGCTCCCGAAGGAATTTCTTCCGAGACGAACGACAGATAGTGCGGGCACGTCTCCACCGTGAGCTTCACGCCGTCCTTGCGTGCCGACGCGATCATCGGCAGCGCGTCGGAGCTCGACAGGTGCAGGATGTGGACCCGGCACCCGGTCCACCGGGCCAGCTCGATGACCTCGGCGATGGCGAGATTCTCGGCGCCCCGGGGCCGCGAGTCGAGGAAGTCCGAATAGTTCTCCCCTCCGGGTGACGTCGCGCGGTCGATCGCGTGCGCGTCTTCCGCGTGGACGATCATCATCGCGCCGAACCCCGCGATCTCCTTGAGCGCCAGTTCGAGCTCGGCCGGATCCAGCGGCGGAAACTCGTCGACGCCGGAGTGCAGCAGGAAGCATTTGAACCCGAACACGCCCGCGTCGTGCAGGGCCCGTAGGTCCGGGACGTTGCCGGGCACGGCGCCGCCCCAGAATCCGACGTCGACGTACGCCTGATCGGATGCGACCCGGCGTTTGACGTCCAGAGCCTCGGCGTCGACGGTCGGCGGAATGCTGTTGAGCGGCATGTCGACGATCGTCGTCACCCCGCCGGCGGCAGCGGCCCGGGTCGCGCTCGCGAACCCCTCCCACTCGGTGCGGCCCGGCTCGTTGACGTGCACGTGGGTGTCGACGAGACCGGGAAGCAGCACCTCGTCGTCACCCAGCTCCACCACGACCTCGGCGTCGAGCTGGGCACCGAACGGTTCGATGACGACGATCCGGCCGTCCCGCACACCCACACAGCGGGCGACCTCGCCCGCCGCGGTGATCACCCGCGGGGCACGGAACAGCAGGTCGAGCCGGTCAGCCATCGTGTTCACCACCTGCGTCGGCGACGCTGCGCACCGCTGCCGCCACGGCCGGGGCGACCGCGGCATCGAACACACTCGGCACGATGTACGTGGGATTGAGTTCCGACGGAGACACCGAATCGGAGATCGCGCGGGCGGCGGCGATGAGCATGTCGTCGGTGATCTCGACGGCGTGCGCGTCGAGCAGGCCCCGGAACACGCCCGGGAACGCGAGCACGTTGTTGATCTGGTTCGGGAAGTCGGACCGACCGGTCGCGACGACGGCAGCGTGCTGTCCGGCGGCGACGGGATCGACCTCGGGGACCGGATTCGCGAGGGCGAACACGATCGAGTCGGGGCCCATCGTCGCGATGTCGTCGCCGGTCAGAATGTCCGGTGCCGAGACACCGATGAACACGTCCGCGCCGGCCAGTGCGTCTCGCAGCGATCCGGACCGCGCTTCCGGGTTGGTGTTGTCCGCGATCCACGAACGGAACGAGTCGGACGTGTCGTCGGGCGAGAGGATTCCGTTCCGCCCGCACGCCACGATGTTCGTCGCCCCCTGCGCCACCAGCAGGCGGATGATGGCATGTCCGGCGGCGCCGACACCCGAGACCACGATCTTCACCGTGTCCAGGCTCTTCGCGACCACCCGCAGGGCGTTGGTCAGTGCGGCGAGAACCACGATGGCTGTGCCGTGCTGATCGTCGTGGAACACCGGGATGTCCAGCATGTCGCGGAGCCGTGCCTCGATCTCGAAGCAGCGCGGGGCGGAGATGTCCTCGAGGTTGATTCCGCCGTACACCGGTGCGAGGGCTCGTACGATCTCGACGATCGCGTCCGTGTCCTGGGTGTCCAGGCAGACCGGCCACGCGTCGACGTCCGCGAACTGCTTGAACAGCGCCGCCTTGCCCTCCATCACGGGAATCGACGCGGCGGCGCCGATGTTGCCCAGCCCCAGCACGGCCGAGCCGTCGGTGACGACCGCGACGGTGTTGCGTTTGATCGTCAGCCGCCGTACGTCCTCGGGATTCTCGGCGATCGCGGTGCACACCCGGGCGACACCGGGCGTGTACGCGCGGGACAGGTCGTCGCGGTGCTTGAGCGGAACCTTCGGCACCACTTCGAGTTTCCCGCCGAGATGGAGCAGGAACGTGCGGTCACTGACCTTGCCCACCACGACGCCGGGCACGTCGGCGATCGCGGACGCGATCTGCTCGGCGTGCTCGACGTCGGACGCGTCGCAGGTCACGTCGATGACCATGTGGTCGGGGTGGCTCTCCACCACGTCCAACGCGGTCATGGCTCCCTTCACGGAGGCCACCGCCCCCGCGAGAGTCGAGGTGGTGCCTGCGCCGACCGGGGCCGTGACGCGAACGGTGATGGAGTAACCGGGACTGGGATTGGGCATGCGTGTTTCCTCGGGTTCGTCAGGTAGGGGTGGAGAGCGCGCCGGGGCTGGACTAGCGCGGTGCCTGGTCGGCGACGAGCGCCTGATGGCTCTGGGGAAGGGCTTCCCACCAGGTGCGCCGCGTCTCCGAGAGCGCTGTCGCGTCGAGATCGCCGAACAGCCGCAGCCGGGACAGGCCGCCGTCGGGATAGACGTCGAGTCGCAGGTGCGTGGCGGCGTCGGTGGCGTCCAGAACGAACCGGTGCCTCGTGTCGGGTTGCACGGCCGTGCGGGGCAGCAGTTCGGTCCACGCTCCGTCGTCCGCGATGTCGGCGGTCCGCGCGTCGGCGGTGCTCAGCCGCACCCAGCCGGGCGCATTCCCCACGTAGTAGCTGGTGTCGATCTCGACGTGCCGGGGCCGGCCGGCCGCGGCCAGCGAGAACACCGCGAAGTCGTTGCCGCCGCCACGACGCCGGGAGTTCTCCCAGCCCTCCCCCATGTTCCGTGCCCGCCCGGGAAGGATGATGTTCGCAGGCGACGCGTAGAACGCGTCGGAGCAGCCGACGAGGCGCCCGCCGTTCTCCGCGGCCAGTAGGTCCACCGTCCCGTCGAGGAACCGCGGGTCGGGCACGACCTCACCGTGCACACGCAACCGCGCAACGCCGCCGTCGGGATAGATCGACAGCCGCACGTGTGTCCACCGGTGCGGGTCGGCGACCGCGTAGGCGTTCGCGGCGTGCCCCTCGGCCGGGGACTTCTCGACGATGGTCTGCCAATCCGCCTTCATGACCTCCTCGATCGACGGGTAGCCCTCGATCGACGCCGCCTCGATGGAGATGAAGGGCGGGTAGTTGCCCTTGAAATGCGCTGTGTCCACGACGATCCCGTGAATGATGCCCGCGGCCCCGAGCCGGACGATCGCGTAGTCGTGGCCGTCGTCGCGGCGGCGGCGGGTCTCCCACCCGTCGTAAACCTTGCCCTTGTGCCCGAAATCGGACGGGTCGAAGAACGGGGCCTCCGCCTTGATGAGGTTCTCCCGCTGGGCGAACAGTTCGTCGTTGGCCGCGGATACGCTTCCGCCGAGGGCGCGTGAGGCGAGGTCGGGTAGTGCGGTGAAGTCGGTGGACGTCATGATTCTCCTCGTGTGCTGAGTGGTGCGAGTTCGGCAGTCGATGCCGCGATCGTGCAGCCGATCCGGCGCAGTAGTTCCGCCGCATCTCTGATCGATCGATGAAGGTCCGGTTCCAGGTCCGCGAGCGCGTATGCCTCGGAAATGCCGGCGCTGTGCAATTGGATGTCGCTGAGCAGGTTTCGTCCGCACACGGCGAGGACGGGGATTCCGGCCCTGCGTGCCTCGGTCGCGACGCCGATCGGTGCCTTGCCGTGCAGGCTCTGCTCGTCGAGTGAGCCCTCGCCGGTGATGACGAGGTCCGCCCCCGCGAGCCTCCCGGGGAAATCGACGAGCCCGAGGACCGTGTCGATGCCGGGCCGGGTGTCGGCCCCCAGCACGGAGATCGCGCCGAACGCCGCCCCTCCCGCAGCGCCCGCTCCCGCGACCCGGCTGTCGTCGCGGCCGGTGGCGGCGCGCACGACCTGCGCCCACCGGGTCATGGCGTCCTCGAGCACGACCAGTTCTTCTGCGGCCGCGCCCTTCTGGCTTGCGTACACGGCGGTGGCCCCGGTCGGGCCGAGGAGCGGATTGTCGACGTCGCAGGCGAGCCGGAAGTGCGCCGCACGCGCCGCCGGGTGGAGGCCGGTCAGGTCGACCCGGGCGGCCCCGCGCAGGGCCGCTCCTCCCTTGGCGACCTCGTTGCCGCCCGAGTCGAGGACACGCACGCCGAGGGCCTGTAACAAGCCGGCACCGCCGTCGGTTGACGCGCTGCCCCCGAGACCGACGATGATCTCGCGGGCTCCCCCCTCCAGCGCGTGCCTGACGACGGTGCCGAGTCCGAATGTACTGGCACCCAGGGGATCTGCCACACCGTCCGGGAGCAGTACCAAACCCACGGCCGATGCCAGTTCGACCACTGCGGTCGAGCCGCGCACCGCGTAGGACGAGGTGACGGGCAGACCCGTCGGCCCCGTGGTGGTCACCGCGACCGGCGACCACCCTGCCGCGATGGCCGCCGCGACGGTGCCGTCGCCGCCGTCCGCGACCGGAACACGATCGATCACCCAGGACCGATCACCGGCCAGGAGTCCGTCGGCCAGGGCGTCCGCGACTTCCGCGGCGGTGAGGGATCCCTTGAACTTGTCGGGTGCGACCAGTACACGTGTCACGGTGTCCCCTAGTCCAGCAGCATGAGGGCTGTGGGAGCGTGCTCCCAGCTCTCCGCCAGATCCTCGAACTCGGCGACGTTGTCGAGTTCGGTTCCCATCGCGATGTTGGTGACCCGCTCGAGGAAGACCTCGACCACCACCGGCACCTTGTGCTCACCGGCGAGCTCACGGGCCTTCTCGAGGGCGCCGGCGATCTCGCCGGGCTCGGTGACCCGCAGCGCCTTGCAGCCCAGACCCTCGGCGACCTTGACGTGATCGACGCCGTACCCCTTCGGGACTGCGGGCAGCACATCGTGTTCGGTGGCTTCCTGGGTGTTGATGTTGTCGAAGCCCAGCTGCACGCAGAAGTCCATGTCGAATGCGCGCTGAGCCTGACGGATCAGCCCCAGGTAGGAGTTGTTCACCACGACGTGGATGTACGGCAGGTTGAACTGGGCGCCCACCGCCAGTTCCTCGATCATGAACTGGAAGTCGTAGTCACCGGACAGCGCCACGACGGGCGTCTCCGGCTCCGCGGCGACCACTCCGAGAGCGGCGGGGATAGTCCAGCCCAGCGGTCCGGCCTGGCCGCAGTTGATCCAGTTGCGGGCCTTGTAGACGTGCAGGAACTGGCCGCCGGCGATCTGCGAGAGCCCGATCGTGCTGACGTACCGGGTGTTGCGCCCGAAGACCTTGTTCATCTCCTCGTACACCCGCTGCGGTTTGACGGGCACGTCGTCGAAGTGGGTCTTGCGCTGCATGGTCCGCTTCCGGGTGGCGCAGTCCTCGACCCAGGTGCTGCGGTCCGCCAGGGTTCCGGCTGCCTTCCGCTCCTTCGCGATGGCGACGAACAGCTCGAGCGCCGCCTTGGCGTCGGAGACGATCCCGTAGTCCGGTGCGAACACGCGACCGATCTGGGTGGGCTCGATGTCGACGTGAACGAACTTGCGCCCCTTCCGGTAAGTGTCGAGGCCACCCGTGTGCCGGTTGGCCCAGCGGTTACCGATGCCCAGGACGAAGTCCGACGCCAGCATGGTCGCGTTGCCGTACCGGTGAGCGGTTTGCAGACCGACCATTCCCGCGGCGAGGCGGTGGTCGTCCGGGATGGTGCCCCAGCCCATCAGCGTCGGCACCACCGGAACGTCCAGCAGTTCGGCCAGTTCCACGAGCAGGTCCGCGGCGTCGGCGTTGATGATGCCGCCGCCTGCGACGATCAGCGGGCGTTCGGCGGCACCCAGCATGTCGAGCGCCTTCTCCGCCTGCGCGCGGGACGCGGCCGGCTTGTACACGGGCAGCGGCTGGTAGGTGTCCGGGTCGAAGTCGATCTCGGCCAGTTGCACGTCGATCGGCAGGTCGAGGAGCACCGGTCCCGGCCGACCGGACCGCATCAGGTGAAATGCCTGCGCGAACGCTCCCGGAACCTGGGCCGGCTCGAGCACCGTCATCGCCATCTTCGTGACCGGACCCGCGATCGCAGCGATGTCGACGGCCTGGAAGTCTTCCTTGTGCAGACGCGCGACGGGGGCCTGCCCGGTGATCGCGAGGATCGGGATCGAGTCCGCCATCGCCGAGTACAGACCGGTGATCATGTCGGTCCCGGCCGGCCCGGACGTCCCGATGCAGACACCGATGTTTCCGGCCTTGGCGCGGGTGAATCCCTCGGCCATGTGGGATGCGCCCTCGACGTGGCGGGCGAGGACGTGCTTGATCCCACCGTGGTCACGCATTGCTGCGTAGAACGGGTTGATCGCCGCACCGGGGAGGCCGAAGGCCTGGGTGGCACCTTCGAGTTCCAGAATCTTGACCGCTGCATCAGCGGCGCGCATACGAGGCATATCAGTTCTCCATCGAGGATTACGAGTTGAAGCGGGTCACTGGGAGGGGCGGCCGGACAGCCGCTCCACTCCACGCAGCAGGCCCGAATGATCCAGGCCACCATCACCGTTCGCACGGGCGGAGGCCATCAGCTGGGCGACGACGGCGCCGAGGGGTGTCACGACGCCTGCCTCACGGGCAGCGCTGGTCACGATGCCGAGGTCCTTGTGGTGCAGGTCGATGCGGAATCCGGGTTCGAACGACCGGTCCAGCATCTTCTGCGCCTTCTGGTTCAGGACGGCCGATCCGGCGAGCCCGCCCCCGAGTACCTCCACCGCGGCCGCGGTGTCGACACCGTAGGCCTCGAGGAAGATGATCGCCTCGGCGAGGAGCTGGATGTTGCCGGCGACGATCAGCTGGTTCGCTGCCTTCACCGTCTGTCCGGAGCCGTTGGGGCCCACGTGGACCACGGTCTTCCCGACGACGTCGAGGATCGGCCTGGCCGACTCGAAGTCTTCCGGGGCGCCGCCGACCATGATCGACAGTGCGGCGTTGACCGCACCGGCCTCGCCACCCGATACCGGTGCGTCGATCAGCCGGTATCCACGCTCGGCGGCCTGCGCAGCGAGTGCGGTGGTGACGTCGGGCCGGATGCTGGAGAAGTCGATGATCAGAGCGCCTGCCGGGGCGTGCTCGAAGACTCCGTCCGCACCGGCGAGTACGGCCTGCACGTCGGGCGAGTCGGGGACCATCACGGCCACGATGTCGGCGCCGGCAACGGCCTTGGCGATGGAGTCCGCAGCGGTGCCGCCGGCTTCCACGAGTGCCGCGGTGCGCTCGGGAGAGCGGTTGTATCCGACCACCTGGTGGCCGGCCTTGGCGAGATGAACGGCCATGGGGCTGCCCATGATTCCGAGTCCGATGAATGCGATAGTGCTCACGAGTCTCCTCGATTCCGTCGAAAGTGGTGGTGTGTCAGTGGGCGGCGCGGGACGCGCGCTGTTCGCGGGGCAACCAGTCGAACGTGTCCGGTCGTGTGGACTTGTACTCGAGCCCGACGTATCCGCGGTAACCGTGTCCGGCGAGCCTCTTCAGGTAGCCGTCGATGTCGAGTGTTCCGGTGCCGGGTTCGCCGCGACCCGGAGCATCCGCGATCTGCACGTGCCCGATCCGGTCTGCGTAGGTGTCGATCGCGGCGCCGATGTCGTCGCCGTTGACCTCGAGGTGGTAGAGGTCCGCGAGGAGCCGGAGCGAGTCGACACCGTGTTCGGCCTTCACCCGGTCGATCACCGCGATCGCCTCGGCCGCGGTCTTCAGCGGGTACGCCGGCGTGCCACTGACCGGTTCGACGAGCACGACCGCACCGATACGATCCGCCGCCTTACCCGCCTGGGCGAGGTTCTCGGTGGCCGTGTCGCCCTGAATCTTCGGATCGGTGCCGTCGATACGATTACCATACAGGGCATTGAAAGCCTTGGTGCCCAGCCGTTCTCCGATTCCGACGGTGATGTCGATGTTGTCGCGGAACGCCGAGACCTGCGCCGGGTCGGACAGCAGTCCGCGATCTCCCGCCGGCATGTTCCCCGCCGCGAAGTTCAACCCGGTGAGCTGCACTCCGGCGTTCTCGATCGCGGCCACGAACGCGTCGACGTCGCTGTCCCGCGGTACGGCGGTGTCGAAGGGCCACCAGAATTCGACGGCGTCGAATCCGGCGTCCCGGGCCGCCTGCGGACGCTGCAGGAGCGGCACGTCGGTGAGCAGGATCGAGCAGTTCAGGGTGTAGGCAAAGGTATCCATCGGCTGTTCTTTCACTTTCGGAATGTTCAGGAGACTGTGGTGTTGTCGGGCTCGGGCAGGCCTCGGTAGCGACGCCAGCCGCCGCGATCGGTGATCTCGGTGAGCTCACCGGCCTTGCTCTCGAGGAGGCCCGGACGCAGGCCTACCGCCAGAACCGAACGGCCGTCCGACAGTTCGATCACGGTGAGCTCCAGTTCCTCGGGCTCCTCGGGGAGGAAGTCGGTGCGAATGTCGCCGATCGGGACGTCGTAGAGTTCGCCCTCGATCGCGGCGCCGCCACTCTCCACCAGGAGAAGGGCCGGGAATTCGTCACGTACGGAGAAGAATCGGTAGTTCGGTGCGGTCCGGACCGTGCCGAGGAACGTGTGCGCGGATACGTTGTGATGGAGGTTTCCGCCTCGCATCGCTCCACCGTTGCAGAATAATTCGGCCATCTTGTCAGCTCCTTCTTCCGTGGGCAGGTGTCGCCACTTCGGGCGTGCCTGCCAGTTCGATCGCTACCTGCAGCAGCGCTTCGCGTAGTCGTTTGGTGTTGGCGTCGAGTCCTTCGCGCACCAGGTCCTGGGTGACGGGCCACGGGGTGTCGCTGATGACGTCGTGATCGGTGACCAGGGCGATGCAGGTGTAGGACATGCCCAGTTCACGGGCCAGCGCAGCTTCGGGGTACGGGGTCATGCTGATCAGGTCCCATCCCTGCGCTGCGTACCAGCGTGATTCGGCGCGGGTCGAGAAGCGGGGACCGCGGATCGCGACCATCACACCGCCGTCGTTGACCACCCAGCCGTTCCTGCGGAGCGTCGACACCACCGCTCGGCGCCCGTGGGCGCAGAAGGGGTCCGCGAAGGAGATGTGGACGTCGTCGTCGTGGAAGGTGTCGTCGGTGCGGCCTGTGCGGTCGACCAGCTGGTCGGGCACGACGATCGAGCCGACGCCGATCGCCGGTCGCAGCGAGCCGGAGGGGGTGGGAGCGAGAATTGTTCGCACGCCCAGGCTGTGCAGGGCCCAGATGTTCGCGCGAGCATTGATGCGGTGGGGCGGGATGTTGCGGTGGCGCCCGGTGCGCGTCAGGTACGCGAGCCGGCGGCCCCCTGACGACCCGAGGACGATGCTGTCCGAGGTCGGCCCGTACGGGGTGTCGATGTCGACCTGTTCGGCGTCGTCGAGGAGTCCGTGGTAACCCCAGGTGCCGAGCAACCCCACGGTGGGCTGGGTGTCAGGCATGGTGGTTCACCGTTCCTTCCGGAGCCTTGTTCGCCGTCAGCAGTTCGGGCCTCTCGATCGCCGGGTGTGCCGGGGTGTTCGGGAGGTGTTCGTGACCCGGGTGCGGGTGGATGGTGACGTCGTCCGGGTCGTCGGGCGTGACCTTTCCGTCGAGAACCGCGCGCATCTTGTCCTTGTCGAGCATGCCCTCCCAGTTCGCGACCACGAACGTGGCGAGACAGTTACCGAGCAGGTTCGTGAACACGCGCATGGAGTCCATGAGCCGGTCGGCGCCGAGTAGCAGCGCGACGGCGGCGACCGGGAATGCACCGATCGCGGCAGCGGTCGCGGACAGGGCGACGAAGGCCGAGCCCGGCACACCCGCCATTCCCTTGGAACTGAGAATCAGGATGCCCATGATGGCGAGCTGCTCGCCGAAGCTGAGATCGACGCCGACGGCCTGCGCGAGGAACATCATCGCCAGCGACAGGTAGATCGCGGCGCCGTCGAGGTTGAACGAGTAGCCGGTAGGGATCACCAGACCGACGACGGCGCGGTCGCATCCCGCGTTGTCCAACTTCTTGATGATGCGGGGCATGACGGCCTCGGACGATCCGGTGCCCAGGGCGAGCATGAACTCCTCACGGCAGTACTTGATGAACTTCCAGGCGTTCACGCCGGTGATCAGCTTGACCACGATCGACAGCACGACGATGAAGACCAGTGCCGCTCCGTAGCACGCCAGGATGAGTATTCCGAAGGATTTGAGGGAGCCGGCACCGTAGTTGCCGACGGTGAAGGCCATCGCGCCGAACGCCCCGAGAGGTGCCAGGTACATGATGTAGCCGACGATGCGGAAGATGACGTGCAGCGTCTGGTCGATGACGTCCATCAGGATCGGCGGAGCCGACTCACTGAAGGACGCCAGCGCGACACCGAACAGGATCGCGAACAGCAGTACCTGCAGCAGGTTGTTCTGCGCGAACGCATCGAACACGCTGGTCGGGATGATGTGCATGACGAACTCGACACCACCCGGCAGGTGCCCGCCCTGGGTCTTCTCGTCCAGTGCGGTGGTGTCCAGCGTCGCCGGGTCGATGTTGAGTCCGCTACCCGGGTGGACGAGATTGCCGACCAGCAGGCCGAGGCCGAGCGCGCAGGTCGTCGCGGCGGTGAACCAGAGGAGCGCCTTGCCGCCGATCTTGCCGAGCGCTTTCATGCTGCCGACCTTGGCGATGCCGGTGACGATCACCAGGAAGATCAGCGGGGACACGACCATCTTGATGAGCTTGATGAAGCCCTCGCCCAGTGGCGCCAGGTGATGGGAAAACTCCGGAAACAGGATTCCGGTGGCAATACCCAGGGCGATGCCGATCAGCACCTGGACGAAAAGCGATCTGTACCAACGCTGCTTTGTGGGTTTCGCAGCGATTTCGGTTTCAGACACGGGGCCCTCCCTTGGGGCTTGGTGTTTTCCATATTATGGAAGTTGTATTTCGTATCTCGATATAGTGAACGCCGTCACACCGGGTTTTGTCAACAGATGTAGCGAAGGAATCGTCCCGATCCACGGCGACCGCGCTATCGTCATACGGAGCACCCTTTCCGCCTGACGGAAAGAACGTGGGGGCTCTCGAGCAGTCAGAGGATGGAGACAGACATGACGAACGGTCAGAGTCCGGCCGGCGGCGTGCAGTCGGTCGAGCGCGCATTCGACATACTCGAGATCATGGCGAGCGCCGGCGGGTCCATCGGGGTCAGCGAACTCGCCGACCTGGCCGGACTCCCCCTCCCGACCATCCACCGGCTCATCCGCACACTGATGAACCGCGGATACGTCCGGCAGCTACCCACCCGGCGGTACGCGCTCGGGCCCAAGCTCATTCGCCTCGGCGAGAGCGCCACCCAGCTGATCGGCGCCTGGTCGCGACCGCACCTGTCCGAACTGGTGCGAGGCACCGGCGAGACCGCGAACATGGCCGTTCTCGACGGCACCATGGCCGTCTACGTCGCGCAGGTGCCGTCCGAGCACGCGATGCGCATGTTCACCGAGGTCGGCCGCCGCGTCTACCCGCACTGCACCGGCGTCGGTAAAGCCATCCTCATGCAACTTTCGAATGACGCCGTGCGCTCGCTGGTCGGCCGGACCGGCATGACGACGTACACCGAGAACTCCCTGACCGACCCCGACATGCTGATCGCCGATCTCGAACTGAGCAGAAACCGTGGGTACGCGATCGACGAGGGTGAGCAGGAGATCGGCGTCCGTTGCTTCTCGGTGCCGGTGCCGAACGCTCCGACACCCACCGCCATCTCCGTCTCCGGGCCTGCCGCCCGCGTCACCCTCGAGTCAGCCGACCACATCGTGCCGCTGCTCAAGCGCGTCGCGAAGGAACTCGGCACCGAGTTCGACAAGAACGCCGCGCTCTGAATCCGGTCGACTCATCAACAAAGGTTGACGGATCACCTTCATCAACTTAAGTTGATGCCGTGAGTGACGATCCGAACCCGGCGACCGCTTTCGCTGCCGTCGTCGCGCTGCGGCGTCAGGCCGATCAGCTCGAGCGTGACGCCGTCGCACACGCACTGTCCGCCGGCTGGACCTGGGCGGACATCGGTCAAGCTCTCGGCGTCTCGGGTCAGGCGGCGCACAAACGCCTCGGCCCGGGACGATCCTCCGACAAGAAGACGAGGGGCGCACGATGAAATTCACCCGGGCATGGCGCCACATGCGCACGATGAAGACGCTGTTCTCCGAAACGGAGGCCGAGGCCGACCGGCTGGGCGACCGGGAACCGGGCCTCGAGCACCTGCTTCTCGCATCGTTCGCGCTGCCGGACGGTACGGCACCCCGAGTGTTCGAGCGTCTCGGATCGAACCGGGACGCACTGCGCGAGGCGGTCATTCGCGTGCACGGAGAAGCCCTCGCGGCGGCAGGCATGACGGACGCGGGCGTCGCCACCAGCGCACTGAGCCGCCCCCGCACCGGCCCGCTGCGGCTGACCGAACCGGCCCAGGCCGCATTCCGTAATGCGGTGGCTCTCGCGAAGTCGGAACGGAGACCGATCGTCGGAGCCGACATCGTCGCAGCCGTCGCCACCATCACGCACGGCACCGCGGCGCGGGCACTGGAATCACTGGGGCTCGTCCGGTCCGACGTCGTCGACGCCGCGCGGGCGGAGCCGGCACCGTGAGCGGACGGCCCAGGACCGGTTGTCACCGCCTGCGCGGATAGGCTCGACACGTGGTTCTTCCCAGCTCGACTTCTGTGTCACCGGCAGATGTTCTCGGTTCCATGCGGGACGTCATCGACGGTCCGCTGCCCGACATCGCCGTCCGCTTCTCCAAGTTCCTCGCCGACATCTGGCCGCACACCGCGCTGGTGATCTTCACCCGGGAATGCACGGGACGTCCCCGCAAGGTCAGCGGCGATCCGTCAGTGGTCGAACGCGTCACCATCGCCGAACTGGACGCGTTGCGCACCCGGATGACGGAAGGCACCCCTTTCGACGACCAGACCGTGCTCGCCGGCTCGAAGCGGAAGGTGTGGGCTCTGCTGGACGCGACGGGCACCCTCCTCCTCGTTCTCCCGAAGCCGCGGCAGCGCATTCGTGAGGTCCCGTTGGTGGCGGGCGCCTTCGGCGTCGTCGCCGTGTCGATCCGGCACCAGGTGGCGCAGGCGAGCCCGGCGTACCTGGCGGAGTCGCGGGCGGCGTCGAGCGAACGGGCCAGGACCATCGTGGAGCTGACGGACCTGCACGCGGCAACGCTCGAATCGATCCTGTCGACGCTCCGGTCCAAGGACCTCGACGACCGTCGGTCGCGGATCACGGCGAGCGAGACGGCGTCCTCGGCGCTGGTGACTCTGCGTTCCGCGGGCGAGTCCGACCGCAACCTCGCGGAGGAAGCGGTCACCACGGCGTTCGCCCGGCTGCAGGGCGAACTGCGGCCGCTGCTCCAGCACCGTCCCGTGCGCGTCGACTACGTCGATCCGCCGGTGGACGGTCGCGCGCTGCCCGGCGAGGTGGCCAGTGCGGCGCGGGCCGTCGTGCGCAGCGCCGTCCTGGCATTCGCGGCGCAGGCCGCCCTCGAGCGAATCCGGATCGCCTGGGACTGCGACGGCGCGAACCTCCTTGTCGAAGTCCGCGACGACGGCGACGGTGGTCTCGACACCGACGCACTGGTGCGGCAACTCTCCGGCCGGGTGCACACGTTCGGTGGCCGGATCGACGTCGAGTCGGTCGACGGGTGGGGGTCCCGGGTGGCCGTCGCGATCCCCCTCGACGTACCGGTGGCGCGGCCGGACGAACAACAACTCGGCGACCTCAACCCCCGCGAACTCGAGGTCCTGGGTCACCTCGCGACGGGCAAGCGGAACAAGGCGATCGCCGACAGCCTCGGCATCAGCGAGAGCACGGTCAAGTTCCACGTCGCGGGTGTGCTGAAGAAACTCGGTGTGGCGTCCCGAGGTGAGGCGGGCGCGATCGCCCTCGAGGCCGGCATCCGCGCCGACTCGACCGCCAGGCACGCATGAGCGTCGCGACGCTGCGTCACCGTGTGACCGAACGGAAGCACGGTCCGCTGCCGGCGGCCAGGGCGTCTGCCCGGCTGTCGGCCTATGTGTACGGAAACATCCTCGTCCTCACCGTGGTCGTCGCCGCAACGCCCCGGACCATCGAGAACGGCGCGGCCGTCGCGTTGGTCCTCGGCACGACGGTCACCACCTTCCTTGCTCACGTATTCGCGGACGCCGTCGCCCACAGCAGTGTCCCGGTGGACGACGATGACGAGGAGCGGACGGAACGGTCGTCGAAGGCTCTCGACGAACTGCGTGACGCGATACCGATCGTCTCGTCCGGCACCGGACCGGCGGCGCTGCTCGCCCTGGGGTGGCTGCACGTTCTGCCCACCGCGTGGGCTCAGCTCCTGGCCGGCGGTGTCATCGTCTTCCGCATCGCGACGATTCAGATCGTGACCGAGCGGATTCGGGGTAACCGCCTGACATTTCGCGTGTTGATCGTCGGCCTGACCACTGCCGCCGTCGCGGCGGCCATCGTCCTCGCGAAAGTACTGATCGGGCACTGACCCCCGCACGTGAGTGGCAAAGTGTGCTGGCGCACGCTTTGCCACTCACGTCAGGTGATGCGGTCGGGGTGGGTGTAGATGTTCATGGTGGTGCCGCGGAGGAATCCGATGAGGGTGAGGCCGGTGTCGTGGGCGAGGTCGATCGCGAGTGAGGACGGGGCGGAGACGGCGGCGAGGACGGGAATGCCGGCCATCACCGCTTTCTGTGCGAGTTCGAACGAGGCCCGGCCGCTGACGAGCAGGACGCTCCCCCGTAGCGGGACGCGGTTCTGTTCGGTGGCCCAGCCGATCAGCTTGTCGACGGCGTTGTGCCGTCCGACGTCCTCCTTGATGGTGAGCAGTTCCCCGGCCGGGGTGAACAACCCGGCCGCGTGCAACCCACCGGTGGTCTCGAACACCCGTTGCGCGGCCCGCAACCGGTCGGGCAGTTCCGCGATCGTCGCGGCCGGCACCCGCACCGCGTCGGTGGCCGGGGAATGCTTCGTCCGTTGCCGGATCGCGTCCAGGGACGCCTTTCCGCACACCCCACACGAGGAGGTGGTGTAGAAGTTGCGTTCGATCCCGGTGTCGGGCAGGAACACCCCCGGCGCGAGGTCGACGTCGAGGACGTTGTAGGTGTTGACACCGTGGTCGTCGACGCTGTTGCAGTAGCGGATCGACGCGATGTCCGCGCGGTCGGCGATGATGCCCTCGGTCAGCAGGAACCCCTGCGCCAGTTCGACATCGGAACCGGGGGTGCGCATGGTGACCGCCAGCGGTGTCCCGTTCACCCGGATCTCGAGCGGCTCCTCCACCACCACCGTGTCCGGGCGGGTGGACTGCCGGGTGTCGGTGATCCGGGTGATCGGGGTCCGGGTGGTCACACGCCCCATCAGCGCCGCCGTTCGAGGCGGATGGTGATCGCCTTCGACACCGGGGTGTTCGACTTGGCCGCCACGTGATCGAGCGGGATCAGCGGATTCGTCTCCGGGTAATAGGCGGCCACGTTCCCGACCGGGGTCGGGTAGGGCACCAGCCGGAAATCGTCGGCGCGACGCTCCTGCACCGTCCCGTCGGGGGTGGTCCACTCGGAGACCAGATCCACCCGATCCCCCGCGGCGTATCCGAACGACTCGAGGTCCTGCGCGCTGATGAACAGCACCCGCCGCCCGCCCTTCACACCGCGGTAGCGGTCGTCGAGACCGTAGATGGTGGTGTTGTACTGATCATGCGACCGCATCGTCTGCAGGATGAGCTTCCCGTCCGGGACGGGCAGCCAGGACAGTGCGTTGACCGTGAAGTTCGCCTTCCCCGTGCCGGTGACGAACCGGCGCTCGTCCCGCGGCGGGTGCGGCAACCCGAACCCGTCCGGCCGGCGGACCTTGGCATTGAAGTCCGCGAACCCCGGAATCACCCGGGCAATACTGTCGCGGATCCGGTCGTAATCGCCGGTGAATTCCGCCCACGGCACCGAATGATCCGGACCGAACATCGCCTGCGCGATCCCGCAGACGATGGCGACCTCACTGCGCAACAGCTCACCGGCCGGCTTCAGACTGCCGCGCGAGAGGTGCACCATCGACATCGAGTCCTCGACCGTGACCTGCTGCTTGCGACCGTTCTGGATGTCCTTGTCGGTGCGGCCGAGCGAGGGCAGGATCAGCGCGGTCTGCCCGGTGACGAGGTGCGAGCGGTTCAGTTTCGTCGACACCTGCACCGTCAACGCACAGCCCCGCAGCGCGGCCTCGGTGGTCTCGGTGTCCGGGGTCGCGGAGACGAAGTTGCCGCCCATCCCGATGAACACCGACGCCTTCCCATCCCGCATCGCCCGGATCGAGTCGACCGCATCCAGGCCGTGCTCCCGCGGTGACCGGATCCCGAATTCGGCGTCCAGGGCGGCCAGGAACGATTCGGGCATCTTCTCCCAGATCCCCATCGTCCGGTCGCCCTGCACGTTCGAGTGCCCGCGCACCGGGCACACCCCGGCCCCGGGTTTGCCGATCATCCCCTGCAACAGCAGCAGGTTCACCGCGTCCTGGATGGTCGCGACGCCGTGCGTCTGCTGGGTCAACCCCATCGCCCAGCAGATGATGGTCTTCTTCGACGAGATCAACGCGTCCGCGGTGGCCTGGATCTGCGCGAGGGTCAGCCCGGTCGCCGCCGCCACCGTGTCCAGATCGACCTTCCGCAGATGCGCCGCGCACTCGTCGAACCCGGCGGTGTGCCGGTCGATGAACTCCTGGTCCAGGACCGTGCCGGGCGCGGCGTCCTCGGCCTCGAGCAGCAACCGGCCCAGGCCTTGGAACAGGGCCTGGTCGCCGCCGATCCGGATCTGCAGGAACTCGTCCGCAATGGCCACACCGTCGCCGACCACCCCGTGCACCTTCTGCGGGTCCTTGAACCGCAGCAGCCCGGCCTCGGGCAGCGGGTTGATCGCGATCACCTTCGCCCCGTTGGCCTTCGCCTTCTCCAGGGTCGAGAGCATCCGCGGGTGGTTGGTGCCCGGGTTCTGCCCGGCGATCAGGATCAGGTCGGCGTTCTCGAGGTCGGGAACCGACACCGACCCCTTCCCGATCCCGATCGTCTCCACCAACGCACTGCCCGACGACTCGTGGCACATGTTCGAGCAGTCCGGCAGGTTGTTCGTCCCGAACGCCCTAATCATCAACTGATACACGAACGCCGCCTCATTGCTGGTGCGCCCGGAGGTGTAGAACACCGCCTCGTGCGGCGATCCCAACGCCCGCAACTCCCCGGCGATCATCGCGAACGCCGCGTCCCACCCGATCGGCTCGTAATGCGACGACCCCGGCAGCAACACCATCGGATGCGTCAACCGGCCCTGCTGCCCCAACCAGAACTCGGTACGACCCAGCAGATCCGACACCGAATGTGCGGCGAAGAACTCCGGCGTCACCGTGCGCGTCGTGGCCTCCTCCGCCACCGCCTTCGCCCCGTTCTCACAGAACTCCGCATGCTTGCGGTGCCCCGGAGTCTCCGGCCACGCACACCCCGGACAGTCGAAACCCTCCCGCTGATTCAACTTCATCAACGTCCGGGCTGTGCGCACCGGACCCATCTGCTCGATCCCACGACGCAACGACACCAACACCGCAGGAACACCTGCCGCATAGGATTTCTCGTGCGTGACGACGACATCGTCCTCGTCGAAGGTGTACCTGTCGGTGGTGTCGGTCATGGAGTCAGTTTCCTCGTGCAATCCATTCGGCGAGGTGCGGGGCCTCGGTGCCGATCGTGGTTCCGTCACCGTGACCGGTGTGGACGAGCGTTTCTTCGGGAAGAGCGAACAGCCGGTCGCGGATCGACCCGATGATGGTCGGGAAGTCCGAGTACGACCGGCCCGTGGCGCCGGGACCGCCGGAGAACAGGGTGTCTCCGGAGAACAGCGCCCCCGCCTCGGGCAGGTACAGGCACACCGATCCGGGCGAGTGGCCCGGTGAGTGGATCACCTGGATCTCGGTGCCCGCGATGGCGATCCGCTGCTCGTCCTCGAGGTGCCAGTACTTGGCGTCGGGGTGGGACATCTTCCACAGCACGTCGTCCCCGGGGTGCAAGAGGATCGGTGCGTGGAGCCGGGCGCCGAGTTCGGGCGCGACCGTGACGTGGTCGTTGTGGCCGTGGGTGCAGATCACGGCGTTCACGTGCCGGTCCCCGACCGCGTCGATGATCGGCTGTGCAGCGTGGGCGGCGTCGACGATGACGACATCTGTGTCGTCACCGATCAGCCAGATGTTGTTGTCGACGTTCCACTCGCCACCGTCGAGGGCGAAAGTGCCTTCGGTGACGACCCGTTCGACCCGGAACTCGCCGCTCACAGGACGACGACCGAACGCAGCACCTCACCGGCGTGCATCTTGTGGAAGGCCTCTTCGACCTCGTCGATCTTGATGCGCTCGGAGACGAACTTCTCCAGCGGCAGCCGGCCCTGCTGGTACAGGTCGACGAGCATCGGGAAGTCGCGCTCGGGCAGGCAGTCGCCGTACCACGACGACTTCAGGGATCCGCCGCGGGAGAAGAAGTCGATCAGCGGCATCTCGAGCTTCATGTCGGGGGTGGGAACACCGACCAGCACGACGGTGCCGGCGAGGTCGCGGGCGTAGAACGCCTGCTTCCACGTCTCCGGCCGTCCGACCGCGTCGATCACGACATCGGCGCCGAATCCGCCGGTGAGTTCCTGCACGGCCTCGACCGCATCGACGTCGGCGCCGTTGATCGTGTGCGTCGCGCCCAGGTCCTTGGCCCATTCGAGCTTCTTGTCGTCCCGGTCGATCGCGATGATCTTCACGGCGCCGGCCAAGCGGGCACCCATGATCGCGGCGTCGCCGACGCCACCGCAGCCGATGACGGCGACGGTGTCGCCGCGCCCCACGTTGCCGGTGTTCACGGCGGCACCGAGGCCGGCCATCACGCCGCAGCCGAGCAGTCCGACGACTGCCGGGTCGGCGGAGGCATCCACCTTGGTGCACTGTCCGGCGTGGACGAGCGTCTTGTCGGCGAACGCGCCGATCCCCAGGGCGGGAGACAGTTCGGTGCCGTCCTCGAGCGTCATCTTCTGTGCAGCGTTGTGCGTATCGAAGCAGTACTGCGGGCGTCCGCGCTTACAGGCGCGGCACTGTCCGCAGACGGCGCGCCAGTTCAGGACGACGAAGTCGCCGACCGCCACGGACGTGACGCCTTCGCCGACACTCTCGACGATTCCGGAAGCCTCGTGGCCCAGCAGGAATGGGAACTCGTCGTTGATCCCGCCGTCGCGGTAGGTGAGGTCCGTGTGGCACACGCCGCATGCCGCGATGTCGACTACCACCTCTCCGGGACCGGGGTCCGGGATGTTGACGGTCGCGATCTCGACGGGGGCACCCTTGGAGCGGGCGATGACGCCTCGTACCTGCTGCGGCATTGGACTCATTCCTTCGGTCGATCAGTCATAGCGGGATCGATGCATGGCCATATATGCACCTCTCCCGAGACCCTACGTTCCGGAAGATCACGGAGGGACTGATCGAAGTGAGAGGTTGACCTAGCCGGAATGCCAGCCGCTCACTGTGGTCTTGCGGCAGAGGTCATGGCAGGAAACTGACGGTTGACACGTCGCGGTATATACAGGACTATACATCTCGAAGAGTGAGGCACACCACATCGATCACGGAGTTCTGATGACCCGGAGAGATTCCAGCTCGACCGAGGAACCGCACCCGCCCCTTCCGGTGGTGCTCGACGGTGCCCAGCTCACCGTCGATCAGCTCACGGCGCTCGCCCGGGAGCCCGTCGTGGTCGAGCCCGACCCCGCAGCGCTCGACCATGCACGTCGTTCGTGGGAGACGGCCGTGCGCATCGCCGAACGGCAGCCGATCTACGGACGCACGACGGGCGTCGGGGGCAACCGGGACACCTCCGTCTCCGACGGCGTCGAGCAGGACCTTCGACTTCTCCGCAGCCACGCCACGGGCTCGGGCCCCTCGCTGCCGGATCACGTCGTCCGAGCCGCCATGATCATTCGCGTCAACCAGATTCTCAACGGCGGATCCGGTCTGCACCCCGACATCGTGACCGCGCTGATCGATGCCATCGCGGCGGACGAACAGCCCACCGTGCACGCTCGCGGGGCGATCGGCACCGGCGACCTCAGCGCGTTCTCCGAGATCGCGCTCGGGTTGATGGGCGAGGCAGCGCTGCGGGACGGTCGGTTCGTCACCCGGTGGACCGCACACCAGGGTGACGCACTCCCCCTGATCTCGACCAACGCGATGACGGTCGCGCTCGCGGCGACGGCCACCGACAGCGTCTCGAACTGGCTGGAGCACTCGCTGATCGTCGGTGTGCTGTCGCTGCTGGCGACGCGCAGTTCCGTCGAACCGTTCGCGGCACGGGTGCAGGCTGCCCGCAGGCACCTCGGTCAGGAAGAGGTAGCCGGCCGGGTCCGGGAGCTCCTCGCGGGCCAGCACGTACAGGCTGCCCGCGTGCAGGATTCCTACGGGTTCCGCGCCCTGCCGCAGATCCTCGGGGCGACCTGGCAGGCGCTACAGCGGTTGCGGGGCACGCTCGCGATCGAGATGAACTCGTCCTCCGAGAACCCCCTCATCTCCGTCGAGGACGACGCCGTGTTCCACAACGGAAACTTCCACGGAATGCCGATCGCCCTCGCCGTGGACGAGGCGAAACTCGCGCTGTCGAGCGCAGCGTTGTTGTCGCAGTGCAGGCTTGCCAATCTCTCGGATCCAGTGGTCACCGGTCTCCGGCCGTTCCTGGCCGACGGTCCGGCGGGCAGCAGCGGCACCATGCTGCTGGAGTACACGACGTCCGCGGCCATCGCCGAGATCCGGATGGCCGCGGCGCCGGGGTCCCTCGGACACACCGTGATCTCACGCGGAACCGAGGACCACGCGAGCTTCGCGTCGCAGGCCGCCACCCAGCTCACCGACATCCTCGCGCAGTCTCGCATCGTTCTCGCGTGCGAACTGATCTCCGCGGTGCGCGCCCTCGGCCAGCAGAACCACGTTCTCGACACGACCACCGAACTCGGCGCATACCTGGACCGGGCGCGCGGGTGCCTGGACCCGCGGACGACCGACCGTCCTCTGAGCGACGACCTGAAAGCAGCGGTGAAGTTTCTCGAACAGATGCCGAATCCGGAGAAAGACGCAAGTCGGTAAAGCAGTCCCACGACACCGAACTTCCGAGTGTGTCTACACCTCGGATTACACGAAAGTAGCACGCGGATGATCACATTCGACAAAGTCACCAAGGCGTACCCGGATGGCACGACAGCAGTGAAGGAACTGGACCTCGAGTGCCCGAGCGGGAAGATCACAGCACTCGTCGGCCCGTCGGGATGCGGCAAGACGACCTCGCTTCGGATGATCAACAGGCTGATCGAACCGACGTCCGGAACCATCTCCCTCGACGGCGAATCCACGGCGGACATGGATCCGGCACTTTTGCGAAGGCGGATCGGGTACGTCATCCAGCACGCCGGACTGTTCCCGCATCGCACCATCGTCGACAACGTCGCGACGATGCCGAGGTTGCTGGGAAAGACGAAGAAGGAGGCACGAACCCGGGCGATGGAGCTGCTCGAGACCGTCGGTCTCGCGGCGAACTTCGCGGACCGGTACCCGTGGCAGCTCTCGGGTGGCCAGCAGCAGCGAGTGGGGGTCGCGCGCGCCCTCGCCGCGGACCCGGCTTTCATGTTGATGGACGAACCGTTCAGCGCTGTCGACCCGGTGGTCCGGAGCCAGCTGCAGGACGAATTCCTGAGACTGCAGAAGGAGATCGGCAAGACGATCATCATCGTCACACATGACATCGACGAGGCCCTCAAGCTCGGCGACCAGGTCGTCGTGTTGCGAACCGGCGGGATCCTGGCGCAGGCCGCGACGCCGCTGGAGTTGCTGACCGAACCCGCCGACGAGTTCGTCGCCGACTTCGTCGGACGCGACCGCGGCTACCGTTCGCTGGGCTTCTCGAACCTCGGCGGCCGCGTGGAGACGGTCGCCGAACCCGTTGCTCGTCTCGGCGATTCGGCGTCCGACGCCCTCACGCGGACCACGGACGACTGGTTGCTCGTCGTCGACCCGGCGAACAAACCGATCGGCTGGGTGCAACCGGCGAAGGTCGTCGACCGCATTCGCCCGGACGACGTGAATCTCAGCGGGACGGTCGCCGATGCGCACGGGACGATGCGGGCACTGCTCGATGCCGCCTTGTCCGCACCCAGCAAACGCGGTGTCGTCGTCGACGGCGACGGTGTGCTCGTGGGAACCGTGACGGCACATGCGGCGGTGGCGGCGATCGAGTCGGCGGATCTGGTGGCGGCGGAGGCGATGGCCCGATGAACGTCGAATGGCTCGTCCGCCAGCCCGATCGCATCGCCGAACTGGTCGGCTGGCACATCCTGCTCTCGCTCGTGCCGCTCGTCGTCGGTGTGATCGTCGCGTTGCCGATCGGCTGGCTGGCGCATCGCAGTCGCCGGATCAACCCCTATGTGGTGGGGACGGCCGGCCTGCTCTACACGATCCCGTCGCTGGCGCTGTTCGTCCTGCTCCCGCCGATCCTCGGAACGAAGATCCTCGATCCGATGAACATCGTCGTCGCGCTGACGATCTACACCGTCGCCCTGCTCGTGCGCGTCATCGCCGACGCCCTGGATTCGGTGCCGAAGGAGACTGTGCTCGCCGCAACGGCGATGGGCTACCGGCCGTACCAGACGCTGCTGAAAGTCCAGCTGCCGGTGGGTGTTCCCGTCATCTGCGCCGGCCTGCGCGTCGCTGTCGTGTCGAACGTCAGCCTCGTTTCTCTCGCCGCGCTGCTCGGGATCCCGCAGATCGGTTCGCTGTTCACCCAGGGCTTCCAGTTGCGTTTCTACACACCGATCATCGCCGGTATCGCGCTCTGCCTGTTGCTGGCTCTGGTTCTCGACCTGCTCATCGTGCTCGCCAATCGGTTACTCACACCGTGGACCCCGAAGGTGGTCTCATCATGATCGACTTTCTGCTCGACGGTGCTCATTGGACCGGGCCCGAAGGCATTCCCGCTCTCCTCCTCCAGCACCTGATGTACACGTTCCTCGCCCTGTTCGCGGCGGCACTGATCGCGGTTCCGCTCGGTCTGTACATCGGGCACACCGGTCGCGGAGCGGTCGTCGTCGCGGGCCTGGCCAACTCGCTGCGCGCCCTTCCCACCATCGGCTTGCTGATTCTGCTGGTGCTGGTCATCGCGCCGTCGTTCTCGACCAAGCTGGCCTATCTGATTCCCAGCCTGATCGTGCTGGTGCTGCTGGCCATCCCACCAATCCTAACCAATACGTACGCGGGTATTCGCTCGGTCGACCAGGCCGCCGTGGACGCTGCGCGAGGCATGGGGTTCCGGTCGATGCGCATCCTCACCGAGGTGGAGATGCCGTGCGCGCTGCCGCTGATGCTGTCGGGTGTGCGCAGCGCGGTGCTGCAGATCGTCTCGACGGCGACCGTCGCCGCGTACATCTCGCTGGGCGGACTGGGACGTCTCCTCATCGACGGCAAGGCGCAGAGCGACTACGCGCAGATGGCCGCCGGAGCGGTCCTCGTGTCCCTCCTCGCGCTCACATTCGACCTGGCGATCGGATTCCTCACGGTTCGGGTCGTCTCACCCGGTCTGACGCGACGCGAAAGGAGCGGCGCGAAGAAGCGATCCGGTTCCGAAGACACCGCCGTCGCGGCCCGGCCCACATCCGCTCCCGAGCCCTCGCTGATCTGAAGGACATCATCATGAAGAAGGCATTGATCGTCGCGCTGACCGGCGCCACCCTGCTGTCGTTGACGGCGTGCGGGATCGGCAAGGACCCGTTGGCGTCCGACGACGGCGGAAGCAGTGACGGTGCCCTCGTCGTCGGCTCCGCGGACTTCCCCGAAAGCCAGCTGATCGCGACGATCTACGCGGAGGCGCTGCGCGCGAACGGCATCGACGTCACCGAGAAGCTCAACATCGGGAGCCGGGAGGTGTACGTCCCGGCCATCCGGGACGGCTCCATCGACCTGCTGCCCGAATACTCGGGTGCGTTGCTCCAGTACCTCGACAGCGCCACCACCGCAACCGCGTCGGACGAGGTGACCGAGGAGATCAAGGCCAAGCTGCCCGCCGGGCTCATCGCACTCGAACCGTCCCCCGCCGAGGACAAGGACGTTCTCGCCGTGCGACAGGAGACGGCGGACGAGTACTCGCTCGAGACGATCGAGGACCTCGTGCCCCACGCCGACGAGCTGACCCTCGGCGGCCCGCCCGAATGGAAGACCCGGGAGAACGGCGTCGCCGGGCTGACGGACAGGTACGGCCTGACGTTCAAGGAGTTCCTGGCACTCGACGCCGGCGGTCCCTTGACGCTCAACGCCCTGCTCAGCGGTCAGATTCAAGTGGCGGACGTGTTCAGCACCGACCCGGCGATGCGTTCGGAGAACCTCGTGGCACTCGAGGACACCAAACACCTGTTCCTCGCGGAGAACATCACACCGATCATCAACGAGAACAAGGCAGGCGACGACGTCCGCGGAGTCCTGGCCGACGTGTCGGCCGCATTGACGACCGAAGATCTCATCGAGATGAACGAGCGAGTTGCCGACCTCGAGGACATGGGCGACATCGCCCGGGAATGGCTGCAGGACAAGGGGCTGGCGTCCTGATCACACCCCGGGCGGGCGCGTCAGCTCAGCGCATCGAACGTCGCCGTCGCGTATTGGGCGGTCCGGTCTGAGCCGAGAAGTCCCGGGCCCATCTTGTTCATCACGTACGTCATGGTCATCCGGCGTTCGGTGTCGACGACGACCTGGGAGCCGCCCCAGCCACCCCAGAAGCAGATGCGCCCCTCGGGGACGAACGGCACGGATACGGGCGTCGGCAGGCCGTAACCGATGCCGAATCGAATCGGTTGTCCCAGGGCCAGATCCACGCCGTTCGACTGCTCCTCGAAGATCAGGGAAATGGTGTCCGGCGACAGTAGGCGGACGCCGTCGAGTTCGCCCCCGCAGGCCACGACGGACTGGATCCGGGCGAGCGACCGGGCGTTGCCCTGACCACCGGCCGCGCCGTTCTCCGCCTTGCGCCACTCGTCGGACCAGGACGCCGAGGCGTCCGGTCCGGGGCCGGTGAACGTCCTGACGATGACGCTGTGGGGGTCGAGGGAGGCCAGGTCGATCGGCAACGGCGGCGGCGGGACCACGTTCGACACGCGGCCGAACTCCGACGGGTCCAGTCCGATGTGGAAGTCGGCCCCCAGCGGCCCGGCGATCTCCTCCGCAACGAAACGTCCGAGCGTGCGTCCGTCGACCCGACGCACGACCTCGCCGATCAGGTGACCGTAGTTCAAGGCGTGATATCCGGACGCCGTTCCCGGCTCCCACCACGGCGCCTGTGCGGCCAGCCGCTTCGTCGACTCGACGAGGTCGAAGGTGTCCTCGACCGTGATCGGCTGATCCCATCCCGAGACACCCGACGTATGCGAGAGGAGATGGCGGACCTCGACGCGTTCCTTGCCGGCCGCGGCGAATTCCGGCCAGTACTTCGCGACGGGCGCGTACACGTCCAGCAGTCCGCGATCGACGAGCATCAGTGCGGCGAGCGCAGTGACCGTCTTGGTGCACGACCACACGTTGGTGATGGTGTCGCGCTCCCATTCGGTGGTGTGATCGGTGTCGGACCATCCGCCCCACATGTCGACCACCGGCTTTCCGTCGAGAGCAACGACGATCGACGCGCCGAGTTCCTCACCGGAGTCGAGATTGTCCTTCAGCGCCTCCTGCAACGCCGTGAAGCGCTTGTCGCACACCCCTCCGAGCTTGGTCACCTGCGGTTCCTCTCCACCAGCCGACGCAATATTGATCTTGACATCGGGTTCAAATGAGGGCTCCAGTGTGATCCCACCCCTCGTGTGATGTCAATCACTTCGCTCTCCGTTCTCGGAGGGCCCCGCCACGGTCCGGCGCTCACCGGGTTCACCCGTGTCGGGTGAGGTTCCCGACGGCGCGGCGGTCGACGCTGAAACCCAGGACTACAGGTGAGGAGACGTGCCATGGGCAAGCCATTTCGGGGTGTCGTCAACGTCGACATTCGCGACTCGGTTCCGGACTGGTCCCCCTTCGAGCCACCCAAGGCTGCCGACGATGCGCCCAACGTCGTCTATGTCGTCCTCGATGACGTCGGCTTCTCGGCGATGCGCTGTTATGGCGGGCCGATCGAAACGCCGAACATCGACCGGATCGCCGCCACGGGTGTTCGGTACACCCAATGGCACACCACCGCGCTGTGCTCACCCACGCGCTCCTGTCTGCTGACGGGACGCAACCACACGCGCAACAGCATGGCCTGCATCACCGAGGCTGCGATCGGATTCCCCAACGCGAGTGGCACCATCCCGCCGGAGAACGGCATGCTCTCGGAGATGCTCGCCGAGCGCGGCTGGAACACCTACATGGTGGGCAAATGGCACCTGTGCCCGACCGATGAGATGAACCTGGCAGCCACCCGCCGGAACTGGCCGAGCGGGCGCGGCTTCGAGCGCTGGTACGGCTTCCTCGGCGCGGAGACCAACCAGTGGTATCCGGATCTGGTCTACGACAATCACCCGGTCGATCAGCCACGTTCACCGGAGGAGGGCTACCACCTCACCGAGGACGTCACCGACAAGGCATTGGAGTTCATCAAGGACGCCAAGGCGATCGCGCCGGATAAGCCGTTCTTCCTCTACTACGCGCCCGGCGCGTGCCATGCGCCGCACCACGCCCCGAAGGAATGGATCGAGAAGTTCGCGGGCAAGTTCGACATGGGCTACGACGCGATCCGCGAACAGACCCTCGCCCGTCAGAAGGAACTGGGCATCGTCGCGGCAGACACCGAACTTCCGCCGATCAACCCTATCGGCACTCCCGAGACCCGGTCGGGACCCGCGGGCGAACCGTTTCCGGAACTCGACTACACCCGCCCGTGGAGCACGCTGAACGACGACGAGAAGCGCCTCTTTGCGCGGATGGCCGAGGTCTACGCCGGCTTCCTGGCCCACGCCGACCATCACATCGGTCGCCTGCTCGACTATCTGGAGTACACCGAGCAATTGGAAAACACCGTGATCGTGGTGGTCTCCGACAACGGCGCGAGCGGCGAAGGTGGCCCGAACGGCTCCGTCAACGAGATGAAGTTCGCCAATGGCATCCCGGACGATCTCGCGGAGAACCTCGCGAAACTCGAGGATCTCGGCGGACCCAAAACCTACAACCACTATCCCAACGGCTGGGCGATGGCGTTCAACACCCCGTTCAAGATGTGGAAGCGCTACGAGTTCAACGGCGGAACTGCCGACCCCTGCATCATCTCGTGGCCGGCGGGAACCAAGGCTCGGAACGAGATCCGGGACCAGTACCATCACGCGATCGACCTCGTGCCGACGATCCTGGACATGGTCGGGGTCGACGCCCCGGAGACCATCAAGGGCCATGTCCAGAGCCCATTCGACGGCGTCAGTATGCGGAGCAGCATCGACGACAAGTCCTCGCCGTCGGAGCGGAAGTCGCAGTTCTACTCGATGCTCGGCTCGCGGTCGATTTGGCACGAAGGCTGGAAGGCCGTCACGACACATCCGACCATTGCAGGCTGGGGCCACTTCAACGAGGACGAATGGGAGCTGTACCACACCGACGTCGACCGCGCCGAAGTGAACAACCTGGCAGCGGAGCATCCCGACAAGCTGCGGGAGATGGTGAACATCTGGTTCGCCGAAGCCGGTGCGAACGGAGCGTTTCCACTGGACGATCGATCAGCCGTCGAGATCATGGGCACGCCCCGACCCCAACTGACAGCGGCCCGAGGCCGATACGTGTACTACCCGGACACCGCCGCCGTGTCCGAGTGGCAAGCGGTCAACACACGCGGCCGGTCGTTCGTGATCGGTGCGCTCGTCGACATCCCCGCGCCGGGAGCTGAGGGCGTGCTCTTCGCGATCGGATCCCGTTTCGGGGGCCACGCACTGTATGTGAAGAACAACCGGCTGCACTACGTCAACAACTTCGTGGGCAGCGAGGAACAGATGATCGTCGGCTCCGAGGACATCCCCACCGGAACGGACCTGATCCTGTCCGCCTCGTTCGACAAGGACGGGCAGGAGCCCACTTCTACCGAGGGAATCCTGTCCCTCTTCCACGCGGATCGAAAGGTCGGAGAAGGCCGGATCAAGACCCAGATGGGGGCGTTCGCGATCGCAGGTGCGGGGCTGTACGTCGGTCGGCACCCGGGCGAGCCGATCACCGAGGACTACCCCGGCGAATCACCTCACCGCTTCACCGGTGGCACGATCAATCGGGTCGCGGTCGACGTCAGCGGCGAACCGTATCTCGATCTCGAGCGGGAGGCCGCCCTGATGCTCATGCGCGAGTGACCTGGACGGCCCGGGTGAGCCCGGGCCTCAGCTGCCGGTCACCGGCAGCACCAGTGCCTGAGCAGGGTCGCCCGTCGCGATGGTGACCTGGTGCGGCACCAGACTTCCGCGGAAGCTCGGGTCTCCCCCGGACACCACGAGGCGGACGCGGTGTCCCTCACCGAAGCGGTGGACGATGGCCGGCATCGTGACCTGCACGGGCTCACCCGGCGCCACGATGCGTACCGGAGCGACCTGTCCGTTGATCAGCGTTTCCGTGCCGTCGGGAGCCACGTCGTACAGCTTCGCGAAGACCACGACCGAGTCCTCGACACCGGCGACCGCGGGGGCGGCCGTGACGCGGACGTCGAGCGTCGGGGCTCCCACCACGTCCAGCGGGGCGTCGAGGATGCCGGACGACCACTCGGCCTGGGTGCCGGAGATCACGCCCTGCGGGACCTGGTTCTCCGGCCGGGTGTCCGGCGCCTCCCGGTCGGTGGGGAGACCGCCCGGCAGCGTGTTCAGCGTCTGCGCGCCGGGAACGATGTCGTCGAGGCGGTCGGTCAGCGTGCCGTTACCGGAGAGGTGGAGCAAATAGTCCTGGCCCACCGCGATATCCGACGATTCGGCGTACGCGGGCGCGGCGTTGCCGGTGTAGTCGACCCAGTTGCGGAAGTAGCTGAACACCGGTCCGGTGTCGACCCCGCTGTCCTTCAGGTAGTGGTCGAACCAGTCGATCATCCGGCCCGTCTCGTACTGGGTGTCGGGGTTCGGGTCCTTCATGCTGATCTCGCCCTCGGCGGGAGTGAGATCGGAATGCCCCCAGCTGTGCCAGATCATCTTCACGTCGTTGCCCTGCGCCTGCAGCGCCTCGAACGTGGCTTTCGCTTCGTTGAGGTCGAACAGGGTGTCCTGCTGGCCCTGCATGATCAACGCCGGAATCTTCACGCGGTCCGCGTACGACACCACGGAGGATCGGCGCAGGAAGTCGACGGACCCCGGATCCGGGTAGCCCTGCACCGCGGACTGCGCCAACGCGGGACATGCGGGGTCGGCGAAATTGGGGCAACCCAAGGCCCGCGCGGGGTCCTGCGCGTAGCCCTCGGCCCGGGGGTTGGTCACGCCGACGGCCCCGAACATGAGCGACCACACCACCTTCGACGCACCGGGAACCGACGTACTGACCCCGGTTGTCTGGTCGGTGCCGTTGGGTGCGAGCGAGTAACTGAGGTCGTTCCACGTGATCATCGGGATGATCGTGTCGATCCGGGGGTCCACCGAGGCCGCGGCGAACTGCACGGCCCCGCCGTAGGAGCCGCCGACCATACCGACCCGCGGGTCGTGCGCCTCGGCGGCGCCGTGGTGAGCGGTCGCGTCCTGCACCACGTAGTCGAGTCCGGGGACGGGAACGGTGTGCGCGGGATCGACGAACGCCATCCCGTCGCGTCCACCGAGGAAGCTCACCAGTTCGCTCGCCGCACGCCCGTCGTAATCGGGGTTGTCCATGTGGATCTTGCAGCCGGAACCGCCGAAGCCCAGCCCGGAATACGCCAGCACCGCGTAGCCGCGGGACGCGAGGAACGAGGCGATACCGGCCTGATCGTTCTTGGAACCGCCGAAGCCGTTGGTGGTGAGGACGGCGGGCACGCGATTGGACGGAGACGCCGAATCGGGCTTGTACACGTCACCGATGACGTCGCACGGTTCGTCGCGGTTCGGTCCGACGAGCGTCTGGAAGTGGAGCGTGGTCTTCGAGAAGCCGGCCGGGTCGGCTGTCGCCGGAGCCGACGCCGCGATCGGTGTCAGTACCGCGGCCACCGCCGTCACCACCGCCAGAGTTGATCTACGCGCCCTGTGTTTCACAGCCCACCCGCCGTCCGTCACTCCGCCCCGAGCACCTCCGACGAGCGTAAACGCTCTGGACGCACGACCAACTCAGGCTGCCGGTGTGTCGCGGCACCGGTGTGGGGCGCGGCTCGCAGACTCGCGCATTTCGTCGGGCACACGGGTGTGCCCCTCGTGCGGTTTATATTTGAGCTGTGGTCATGACGAAGCGCGCCGAAACGTCCCTGTTGACCGACCAGGTCTACGAGACGATCCACGAGGCGATCATGAACGGTGATCTGCCTGCCGGCGCCCGCCTGCGCATTCGCGACATTGCCGCGCAGGTCGGGACCAGCGTGATGCCGGTGCGCGAGGCGATCCGGCGGCTCGAGGAAGCCGGTCTGGCCGAGCGGGTCCCCCACAAGGGCGCGGTCGTGAAAGGCCTGACCCTGGCCGAACTGGTCCACGTCTACGACGTACGACGGTTGCTCGAGGTGGAGGCCGCACGATTGGGCGCCCAGCAGATCAGCCCCGCGGACGTCGACCGAATGCAAACCGAGTACGAGCTCATGCAGACCGCCATCGCCGAACGGCGGGTGGTCGCGCTTCTCGATCACGACGAGGCGCTGTTGACCATTCTCTACGAAGCAGCAGCGAACCCTGTGCTGGTCGATTCCATCCGTAACCTGTGGCAGCACTGCCGTGCCTACAAGATCGTCGGCGCGCAGGGCACCCTGGACACGCCGGGAGACGACTCGTTGTGGAGATACCAGGAACGTCTCGTCGAGGCCGCCCGCAAGGGTGACGCCGACGATGCGGCCGCCGTCAACAATGAGTCGTTGATCAACGCGACGTCGCGGATCAGGGTGCAACTCGCCGCTCAACAGGATGCCGGTTAACGGCAGCGACAACGGATTTCACGGATGCGCCGACGAGGAACCACTTCGCGATCGGTGGCGAAAGTGGAGGATGTTCCGGGCATCGGCGGTCGAGGGACACCGGACACACCCGCCGGGCGCCGCCAGGATCTTCAAAGGACAGCGCCTGCCCTAGCCTCGACCTATGGGCCGTGTCGTCTACTCAGTCGCGTCATCTCTCGACGGTTTCAACACCGATGCCCAGGGCGACGTCTCGTGGGCGGTACCCGACGAGGAAGTCATTGCCGCGCTCACCGCCGACGTGAGCACGGCGGCGGGCGAGTGCGGGCCGGACCGTGGTCATGGTGCGAGTGTAGGGCCGGTGTCGTCGATGTGGTTCGAGCTGTTGATGTGCCCGATCATCGTCGGAGCGGGAACGAGAGTGCTGCCCGACAAGGTGCGAGCGTCTCTGTCGCTCACGCGGGAACGCCGGTTCGGCAACGGCATGGTGCAGCTCACCTACGACGTCCGATAGCACGTCCCAACCCGGAGAGGTCGAGATCGGTCCCACCATGATCAAGAGCGCAGGAGGCCCACCGAGTGAATCAGCTGCTGAGAGTCCAGAACTTCACCGTCTCGCGCGACGGATTCGGCGCCGGCGAACATCAGAGTCTCGAGAGGCCGTTCGGCCATGCCGACCCTGGGAAAATGTTCGCCTGGGCCGGAGCCACGGCGAGCTGGCCCATGCGAACCGACCCTGGCGGTAGCCGCGGCCTCGACGACTACTTCACGCGAGACTTCGCCTGCAACATCGGCGCCGAGATCGTGGGCCGCAACAAATTCGGCCCGCAGCGCGGTCCCTGGCATGACCACGACTGGCTTGGCTGGTGGGGCGACGAGCCCCCGTTCCACACCCCGGTGTTCGTGCTGACCCACCACACGCGTCCGTCGTTCACCCTCGGCGACACCACATTCCACTTCGTCGACGCCGACCTCGTCGACACCATGCACGTGGCGGTCTCGCAGGCCGAACTCGGATCCGGGGCGCGTCTGTGGGAATCACCTGATGAGCTGCGTGACCGGTTCCACCTCGAGGTGGTTCCAAGCCCCAGTGGCGTGACCCACCATCTGTTCTGGCGAAGGCCGTAGTGGACCACCTCGTTGTCGGTGTGGCGAGATTGCTCGTGTGGACGGCCGACCAAGTAGGTGCCGGTTCGGTCAGGGCACCTTCGGCGGGTTGTCGGGGAGGAGGAGGGCACCGATATCCTTGCCGATCGGCACAGCGTTATTGGCGTTTGCGTTGGCCGTCGGTCCGAGCGTGACGTAAGCGATGATGGTGGTCTTGGACTCCGTTTCGTAGAGAGCGATGCCGTTGTAGCCCCCGAATGCCGGGTTCATGAGCAGCCAGCTGCCCAAGTGAACGGTTCCGAATGCGAAGTACTTGTCCGCCGTCAGCGGGCCCAGCCCGGCGGTCTTGTCCGCCATCATCTCCGTGAACGCCGTGTCGGACAGGAGTTCGCCGGTGGCGAGCGCACGAACCCACCGAGCGACATCGGCCACCGTGGAGTTCATGTTGCCGCTGTTGAGGAACGCCGTGGGATTCCAGAACGTGGAGTCCTCGAAGACGCCACGTTCGTTGGTATAGCCGTGCAGGATCGGTTCACTCATCTGGGGTGTCAGCACCACGCTGCTCGCGTCCATCCCGAGCGGCGTGAAGATCCGCTCCTTCAGCAGGTCGCCCAAGGGCTTTCCCGCCGCCTTCTCGAGCACCACACCGAGCAGACACAGATCGCTGTGCGCGTAGGCAAAGCTGGTCCCCGGTTCGAACAGCGGCGGGCGGGCGTTGGCCAAGTCGAAGATCTCCTGAGACGTAAAGCCTTTGATCGGATTGGCGTAGAAGATCTTCAGGAAATCGGGGTTGGTCACGTAGTCCGAAATGCCGGTGGTGCTGTTGGCGAGCATCCGCGGGGTGATCTTGTCGGCCCGCGGAAAGTCGGGCACCCACTTGGCGATCGGCTCGTCCAGGCTCAGCGTTCCGGCCTCGCCCAGCTGCAACAGAACTGTCGACAACATCGGTTCCATCGGTTGGCCGACTCGCAATTGCATGTCACGCGTCGCGGGAACGCCGAGCGGGGACTCCCCCACTGCTCCGGCGACGATCTCCTCGTCGCCGCGCCATACGCCGAATACGGCGCCGCTGAGATCGAGCTCCGTCAGCTTGTCGCGAACGATATCGACGACCTTGTCGACCTCGGGATCGTCGGTGTGCACGACGTCAGGACCGTGCTCCGCTGCTTGCTGTTCGCCGCTGCGATCGTCCGATCCGCAAGAAACGGTGGCAAGGGCGAGAACGATGCTGAGCGCGGCGGCCGTTCGACGCAGCCGGCTTCGAGTCGACAAGCTCATGGGGTCGATCCCTTCGTACGCAGAGGTCGAGTGGGAGTCGCTGCTCACTGGGATTCTAGGCGCAGACTGTCGCCGCCCAGGGAGGTTCCGGCCGTTATTCGCAGGCCACTGTTCAGCGCGGGTGCCGGCGACGAGGGCGTGGATCTGGTCGCCCACCCACCCCGGAAGCGACCGTTGACACACGCCACCCGGTCCACGACATTCGTACTCATGGACGATCACCTGGTCGACGGCAAGGTCGCGCTCGTGACCGGCGGCAGCCGCGGAGTGGGTCGAGGCATAGCGGAACATCTGGCGTCGGCCGGAGCGACGGTGTACGTCACCGGACGCACGGTGCACGCCGCGCACTTGCCTGCCGGCTGCATCCCGGCCACCTGCGATCACACCGATGACGAACAGGTCTCCGCTGTCTTTCGCCGCGTGACCGCGGAGGCGGGGCGGCTCGATCTTCTCGTGAACAACGTGTGGGGTGGCTACGAGCGCATGGTCGACAACGGCCGGTTCACGTGGGGCCTACCCTTCTGGGAGCAACCGACCTGGCGATGGGATGCAATGTTCGCCGCCGGGGTCCGAGCGCACTACGTCGCCGGCACATTCGCGGCCCGCGTGATGGTCCCCCAGCGATCCGGGCTCATCGTGAACATCTCGTTCTGGGCCGCGCAGAAGCACATCGCGAATGTGCCGTACGGCGTCTCGAAAGCCGCGACCGACAAGCTGTCCGCTGACATGGCGCACGAGCTCCGGCCACACGACATCGCCGTGGTCTCGCTCTATCCGGGTCTCGTTCGGACGGAGAAGGTGATGGAGGCCGCGGCGTACCTCGACCTGTCGAACTCCGAGTCACCACAGTTCATCGGCCGTGTCGTCGCCGCGCTGGCCGCCGATCCCCAGATAATGACGAAGTCCGGACAGGTTCTGGTCGCGGCCGCCATGGCCGAACGCTATGACATCACGGACGTGGACGGCGCTCGACCGTCACCGTTGACCTTGGGGCAAGTCTGATCGGAGGTCCTGACGGTCCCGGTCCGTGCGACGTTGCGTTCCACCGCACCCGCTTCTGACCAGCACTTTCCCTCCGAGAGTCACTACTCGGTGCCACATGGCACCACAATTGAGCCATCAAACCCTTGCGCTGGTGCCACATTGGTGCCATTCTTGGCACCATGGATTTGACACCGTATGTGAGCAACCTCGGACGTGAATTCGCCACCCTCGCCGAAGCCGGCGGTGAAGAATCCCGTGCGTTGGTCGAGCGCCTGACCGGGTCGCTCGAGTCGGCGATCCGGATGACGCTGCTGGACGCGCTGTCCGCTGCGACGGACGAGATCACCCAGGATCTGGCCCCGGGATCGGTGGAGCTGCGCCTGCGTGGACGCGATCCGAACTTCGTCGTGAACGCACGGCCCGCCGAGCCGATCGAGGACGCGGCCGAGGGCGATTCGGCACCGGCGGACGGCGGCACACCGATCGCCGAAGACGGCCCGACCTCGCGAATCAATGTGCGCCTCCCCGAACAGCTCAAGGCGGCGGTCGAGGAGGCCGCAGCCAAGGAGGGGCGCTCGGTCAACGCCTGGCTGGTCCGGGCAGCTTCGTCCGCGCTGCAGCAACCGGACCGCGTCCAGCACGCCCAGCAGCGCGGCAAACAGACCAAGCAGAGCCTCACCGGCTGGGTGCGCTAGCCGCACCGCCTTCCACCACACCACACCCACACCACGTCCCCGACCTGCGGGGATGTGTCACCCACCCATCATGAGGGGACAGCCATGCCCAATTTCGATACACCCGAACCGATTTCCGTCACGCTCGAGCTCGGCGTCGGCAATGTGCGGATCACCGCGAGCGACCGCACCGACACCACCGTCGACGTGCGCCCGAGCGACGAATCCGATGAGTCGGATGTGCAAGCCGCCCAACGGGTCCGCGTCGAGTACGCGAATGGCGTGCTCCAGGTGACGGGGCCGAAAGCGCGCGTTCTCGACTTCTCCCGCAAGAGCAGGTCGGTGGAGGTGTCCATCGACCTGCCCAGCGGCTCGCAGGTGTCCGGCGAGGTGCAGGTGGGAGACCTCAGCGGCACGGGCCGGCTCGGGCAGTGCAGGTTCAAGACCTCTACCGGGAACGTCCGGCTCGAGCAGACCGGTCCGTTGCGTGTGGACACCGCGGCCGGTCACGTCACCGCGGACGGCGTCGCAGGCAACGCCGAGATCCGCACCGGCTCCGGGAAGGTCCGCATCGGCGAGATCGAGGGCTCCGCAATCGTCAAGAACTCCAACGGCGACACCACGATCACCACGGTGACCGGCGACGTGCAAGTGCGCTCGGCGAACGGCGACATCTCCGTCGACCGGGCCGGGGCGAGTGTCGAGTCGAAGACGTCGAACGGCAGCATTCGACTCGGCGAGGTGGCCCGTGGCTCGGTCGAGCTCGGGACCGCGATGGGCGACCTGGAGATCGGCATCGCCGAGGGTACCGCCGCCTGGCTGGAGGTGAACACCAAGTTCGGGCAGGTACGCAACCTGCTGGACAACACCACCCGGCCCGAGGCGTCCGACGAGATCGTCGAGGTCCGTGCGCACACCTCGTTCGGCGGCATCACGATCCGCCGCTCCTGATCCACTTCTGCCCTCGAGAAAGGAAAACCATGACCCCCAGGCAATCTCAGCCGGCCATCGCGGTGACCGGGTTGCGCAAGTCGTTCGGCGACCACGTCGTGCTCGACGGCATCGACCTGACCGTCCCGCAGGGAACGGTCTTCTCACTGCTCGGCGCGAACGGCGCCGGGAAGACCACCACGGTCAACATTCTGTCTACCTTGATCAGCGCCGACACAGGTGACGCCCGAGTCGCCGGCCACGACCTCACCCGCGAATCCGACGCGGTGCGCGCCGCGATCGGTGTCACCGGCCAGTTCTCGGCGGTGGACAACCTGCTCACCGGCAAGGAGAACCTGCTGCTGATGGCGGATCTGCACCACCTCACCCGCAGCGACGGCCGGCGGCGCGCCGCCCAGCTGCTCGAACAGTTCGACCTCGTCGACGCGGCCTCGAAGCCCGTCTCGACGTACTCCGGAGGCATGCGACGGCGGCTCGACCTCGCGATGACCCTGGTCGGTAGCCCGCGAGTGATCTTCCTCGACGAGCCGACCACTGGCCTGGACCCGCGCAGCCGCCGGGGCATGTGGCAGATCGTCCGGGACCTGGTGGCCACCGGCGTCACCATCTTCCTGACCACCCAGTACCTGGAGGAAGCCGACGAGCTGGCCGACCGGATCGCGGTCCTCGACCACGGCCGACTGGTCGCCGAGGGAACCGCGGACGAGCTCAAGCGCCGCATCCCCGGTAGCCACGTCCGCCTGCGGTTCGCCGACCCGCACGGCCTCGAAGAAGCCGAGCGCGTCCTCGGTCAGGTCTCGCGCGACACCGACACGCTCGCCCTGCGTGTGCCCAGCGACGGCAGCCTCCGCTCGCTGAAGGCCCTGATCGACCGGCTCGACGACCAGGCGATCGAGGTCGACGAGTTGTCCGTGCACACCCCCGATCTCGACGACGTCTTCCTCGCTCTCACCGGCAACCCCCACAACGAGAAGGTGACCTCATGATCAGCACCCCTGCCCACACCCTCGCCGGGCCGGCCCCGGCGGACCTCCGGTTCCACCCGCTGCGTGACTCGGCAACGATGCTGCGCCGCAACCTCAATCACATGCTGCGGTACCCGTCGATGACCGTGACGCTCGTGGGAATGCCGGTCGTCTTCCTGCTGCTGTTCGTCTACGTGTTCGGCGGCACGTTGGGCGCGGGGCTCGGCGGGGTGTCCGGCGGGCGCGCCGAGTACGTCAACTACGTTGTGCCCGCGATCATCCTGATGACCGTGACGGCCGCGGTCCAAGGGACAGCGATCTCGGTCGCGATGGACATGACCGAGGGCATCATCGCCCGGTTCCGCACCATGCACATCGCCCGCGTCTCGGTGCTGACCGGACACGTGCTGGGCAGCGTGATCCAGGCGATGCTCAGCGTCGCGATCGTGATCGGCGTGGCGTTGCTGGTCGGCTTCCGGCCCACCGCAGGGGTGGGCGCGTGGCTGGCCACGGCTGGTTTCCTGGTGGTGGTGACGTTCGCGCTCGTCTGGCTCTCCGTCGCGCTCGGCCAGGTCAGCAAGACCGTCGAGGCCGCGAGCAATGTGGGTATGCCGCTGATTCTGCTGCCCTTCCTAGGCAGCGGGTTCGTCCCCACCGACTCCATGCCTGCCGGGCTGCGCTGGTTCGCCGAGTACCAGCCGTTCACCCCGATCATCGAAACCCTGCGAGGCCTGCTCATGGGTACCCCGATCGGGAACAACGTATGGATCGCGCTCGGCTGGTGCGTCGTCATCACCCTCGGCGGATACCTTTGGTCGACAAGGCTTTTCAACCGCGAGTACTCGCGGTAGCGGCACCCGCAACTAACACTGCCACGAGAGGAAATCCGATGACTGAAACAGTCGCCATCCCGTACGGCCTCCCCATGGAACGCGATGCGGGCCCCTTCGACCCGCCCCGGCAGATCACCCGGCTGCGCGAGGCCCGCCCCGTCAGTCCGATGGTCTTCCCCGACGGTCACGAGGGCTGGCTCGTCACCGGCTACGACGCGGTCCGCCAGCTCATGGCCGACACCCGGTTCAGCTCCCGCCAGGACATCGGCGTTCTCCACCTGCCGTACGAGACCCCCGGCATGCCCGCCGCCACCGAGCCGTCCCCGCAGATGCCGGGCGTGTTCATCGCGATGGACCCGCCGGACCACACCCGGATGCGGCGCAAACTCACCGGCGCCTTCACCGTCAAACGCATGAAGCAGCTCGAAGACCACATCATCGACGTCGCCGAGCGGCAACTGGACGAGATGGCGCGCCTGACCCCGCCGGTCGACCTGGTCAGGGAGTTCGCGCTGCCGGTGCCCTCACTGGTGATCTGCGAACTGCTCGGTGTCCCCTACGCGGACCGGGAGAACTTCCAGGTCAACTCCGCCAAGTTCCTGGTCAAGGACCAGCCGCTCGACGAGAAGATGGCCGCGTACAGCGCACTGACCACGTACCTGGCCGAACTGGTCACGCGCAAGCGCGCCGCCCCCGGCGAAGACATACTGTCCGATCTGGCCCGCGACGACGATCTCACCATCGAGGAGCTGACCGGCGCCGCCTTCCTGTTGCTGCTCGCCGGCCATGAGACGACCGCCAACATGCTGGCGCTGGGCGCCTTCGCGCTGCTGGAGAACCCCGAGCAGCTGGCGGAACTGCGCGCAGACCCGGACCTGCTCCCCGATGCCGTCGAGGAACTTCTGCGCTACCTATCCGTTGCCGACATCTTCTATCGCTACGCCACCGAGGACATCGAACTCGGCGGCGAAACAATCCCGAAGGGATCGACGGTCGTTGTCTCGTTGCTGGCCGCGAACCGCGACCCGCAGCGCTTCGACAACCCCGACACCCTGGACATCCGGCGCAAGGCGCGCGGTCACCTGTCCTTGGGCCACGGTGTCCATCTGTGCCTGGGCCAGCAGCTGGCCCGCATCGAGATGCGGGCCGGTTTCGAGGGGCTGCTGCGCCGCTTCCCGACCCTGGGGCTCGCCATCCCCGCCGGCGAGGTGAGACTCAGGACCGACATGAACATCTACGGCGTGCACGAACTTCCGGTCACCTGGACGAAGAGTGATCGAGCCGATCCAACCAGTCACCGAGCAATGCGGTGAGTAGTTCGGGCCGCTCGTGCATGAGCGCGTGGCCGACGTCCTCGACGACCGCCAGGGTGGCGTGCGGGTAGCGCTCGACCAATTCGGCTGCATCGGCGTACCCGACGACCGAATCGCGGCGGCCGGCCACGATCAACGTCGGCCCCGAGAACACGCTCGACCCGACGTCGACCGTCCACCCGGCGAAGATGGGCCCGAGGGCATCCTCGTCGACGAGCGTCGTACCTGGCACCACATGGTCGCGGTAGCGGCGAGCGGTGGCCGGTGTGCGCACGACGAAGTACTCGTCGAACCCCGCCCACTGCGCACGTTCGAGTTCGTCGTAGGCATCGGCGTCCCGGCGAACCACGGCGTGGTCGGGCACGTTTCGTGACCGCTCGGTGACCGGACACAACAACGCCAGAGCGAGCACCGTGTCCGGTCGCTGGGCGGCCACGCCACGAGCCAGGTAGGCGCCGTAGGAATGTCCAACCAGGATTACCGGGCCCGCGCCCAGGCCGTCGATGAAGTCACCGAGCAGCGTGACCACATCGTCGTTGCAGGTCAGGCCGCCGGTTGTCGAGAGGCCCATTCCCGGCAGGTCCGGGTAGATCCGTCGGTATCCCGTACCGGGAACGATGGCCTCGATCGCCGCCTCGATCTCACGATGATCCACGCCGGCGCCGTGCAGCGCCACGAGCGGCACGCCGGCGCCGTGCTCGACGTAATGGACCAGGGCTTCGTTGATCCGGCGCTCCATGTCAACACCTTAACGATCCACACCGACCACGGGTCGCGCTCGACCAATTGCCGGTCCCCCGTCCACAACTGAAATATGCTGCGTGAGGTGGACATTGTCGATGCTCATCATCATTTCATCAACCTGCCCGACCTCGTGTACCCGTGGATTGACAGTCGCCCACCCGCGCTGACCGCCTTGCTGCCGAACTACTACGACGCCGCGCACCGGTACCTGCCGCACGACTATCGGGCACAGGTCGAGGGGATGCCCGTCACGGCCTCGGTCGCGTGCGAGTTCGGTGCAGCAGACGGTGTCGCGGAGGCCATCTGGGTTCAGCACTGCGCCGACCGCGTCGGTGTTCCGAACGCCTTCATCGCGGCCGTGCAGCTCGATTCAGTCGATCTCGCAGGCGTTCTCGCGCGATATCGGGATCTCCCGGTGGTCCGGGCCGTGCGTCAGCCGCTGTACTGGGCGGCCGACCCCGTCAAGCGCCTGGGTGCGCGCGGCGACTACCTGTCGGACCCGGCCTGGCTGCGCGGATTCGAGCAGGTCGCCGACGCCGGGCTGGTGTGGGATCTACTCGTATACGACGAGCAGCTACCCGCCACGCACGAACTCATCGCTGCGTTTCCCGACACCACCTTCGTGTTGGAAGCGGTCGGGTGGCCAATCGACCGCACTGCGGAGGGCTTCTCCCGTTGGGAAGAACGCCTCACGGCAGTAAGTCAGTTTCCGAACGTCGTTCTCAAGTTCCAGGGAATCGCACTCATCTTCGGAACATCCCTGGAAGCGATCGGGAGGTGGATACGGACGGCGCTCAGAATCTTCGGCGCTGAGCGATGCATGTTCGCCTCTCATTATCCGATCGACCGTCTGCTGTGGGATACCGAAACCATGGTGTCCACCGTCCAGGCAGCACTCGGCGACTTGTCGTCGGCAGAACAGGCACTCTTCTTCGGCGAAACCGCACGACGGGTGTACCGCCTGCCTCCCGGCGAAGCCTAATATGAGGGAGATCGAGTACCTGCAGTTTCGACGCCGCCAATCCAGTTTCGGCGTCCGGCCAACACTGTGAGGAGCCCACGTGACACGAGAGGGAAGTATCCGGGTCGGCGACCGGACCATCACGTATCTCGAAGCCGGTGACCCGGGCGGACCACTCGTACTGCACAACCACGGCGGACCCGAGCCGACTGGAGGCCGAGCTGTTCGATCCGTACGCGAAGGCCAATGGACTGAGATTCGTGTGCGCGGACAGGCCGGGCATCGGCGGGTCCGATCCTCCGCCGGGCCGCACCTTCGAAGGCTGGACCGATGACCTCCTGCTGCTGGCCGACTCCTTCGGCGCACATCGATTCGCGGTAACCGGCTGGTCCGAGGGTGGACCCTGGGCCCTGGCGGCCGCCGCGTATCTGGACCCCGCGCGCCTCGTCGATGTCGTGTGCATCGCCGGTGGCAACTACGGAACGTTCGGATCGAACTGGGCCGCGCAGTATCTCAGCAGCGTGGACGCGCTGGGCGGCCGCCTGGCGCTTCACTTCCACCCCGGCTTCACACTCATGTACGACGTGCTCGGTATGAGTGCCACACACTTCGCGGATCGCTACGCGAAGGCGATCATGCAGTCGGCGTGCACCGCGGATCGGGAGGTGCTGGCTGACGAGGAGGTCCTCGACGCGTTTCTGAGGGCAGGGCGCGAATGCTTTCGACACGGCGCGGACGGACTCGTCGTCGACGCCACGATGCTCTACAAGGCCTGGCCGTTCGACATGACGAAAGTGACGCGCCCCGTCCATTTCTGGCAGGGCAGCGCCGACACCCTGGTGCCTGAAATCATCAACAAGACCGTAGCGGACAAGACCCCGGGAGCTGTCTGGCACCCGATCAGCGGTGGTGGTCATTTCATTGCCGTCAGTCACGCGAACGACATTCTCGCACTGGTGGCGAACAACCTTGCACCGGTTCAGAACTGACGCTCTTCGTCAGTGGGGGACGCCTCGGCCGTCGAGCCGAGTCTGGTAGAACAGCACCGTCACGGCGACCACCGCTTCGAGTGCGGCGGTCGCGAGTGCCGCCGCCATCGGAGTCGACATCGAATGACCCATCGAAGCCGACGCTGCCGCATGCATCGCGTGCCCGTGATGGCCGCCGCCACCGGCACCGGGACTCATCACGGTGAGGTGCAGCGCGATCATGCCGACGTTCATCAGCGCGACGAGCCCCCAATCCCGTTGCGAACCGCGCACCCACAGGTGCCGCGCGCAGTACAGGCATCCGAAGATCATCGCGACGGTCACCAGGCCGATCAACGGCGAGGACGTCGCATGCTCACCGAGCGACGCGGCGTGGAGCCCTGCCGCGGCGACCGCAAGGGCCGCGGCCGCCCGCCGCAACCAATGGCTGGTGCGGCGGACGGTCGGAGCGTAGACGGCGGACACGACTTCTAACCTTCGCAGCAGTGCTTCGCGGTGCTCGCCGGCACGTCGAGCGCGGGGTTGCGGTCGAAGAATCCGACCGGCTTGAGCTTGAACCCGGCATAGTCGACCGGCATGACCGGCCAGTCCTCGGGCCGGGGGAAGTGCGTCAGCCCGAACGTGTGCCACAGCACCAGGTCTTCGCCCTCGATGTCGCGGTTGCCCGCCACGAACGAGGGCAGACCGGCCTGGCCCGGGTGCTGGTTGACGAAGTCGCCTGCGGGATAGCGCTCGGACTCGTCGTATTGCGTGACCCACAGGTGCTTGGTCGCGAACGCGGCGCGAGAGGCGATCGAACTCGACGGGTCTGCCAGGAGCACCGGCTGCCCCTCCGGGTGCAGCGCATACCCGACGTCCTGACCCAGGCGGTTCCGCTTGGTGGGATTGGTGATGTGCCAGACCCTGGCCTTGAGGTTGTCGGCGGTGCGCTGCCCCTCGGATTCGGTGGTCAGCTTCGTCTTCTGGCAGCGGAAGGCATTGCCCCACGGGTTCTCCGGTCCCATCGGGACGGGCACGGCATCCACCTCCTCGACCGTGTTCACGTTACCGTCGACGGCCATGTCGAGTCGAGCGGAGAAGAGGTGCTGGTGGAACGGGGCGCCGAGCCCGGGTGCCATCTGGGTGGAGAATCCCTCCGCGCCGCGGTACGCGGACGTGAAGACGATTCCGGTGGCCTTCGCCTCGAGTTCGATGGTGCCGTCGAGGTAGAGGTACCAGTAGAAGCCGTAGTCGTAGTTGCCGATGGTGAGGAAGAACGAGATGACCAGGCGACGCGAGCGGCGGGTCTCGGTCATGCCGTTGAACATGTCCGTGTGCTTCCACAGGACGCCGTAATCCTCCTCGTGGAGGCAGATCGCGTTCTTCATGACGCGCGGGTCACCGGACTCGTCGGCGATCGTGACGTCGAAGTACTGGATCTCGCCGAGGCAGTCGCAGCCGAGTTCGAGCGAGTTGGTGTACCGGCCGAACAGGTACTCACCCTGGTCGAAGTAGTTCTGCCAATAGCGGACCGGGGACGGATCGGCGTAGGGAACCACCATCTCGGCGATCGAGGCACGGTAGATCACGGGTCGCTCGACTCCGCCGTCGTCGAACGAAAGCTGGTGCAGTGTCAGGCCCTCGCGCACATCGAAACCGAAGCGGAACTTCCAGTCGGCCCACGTGATCTCGTTGCCGTCGACGGAGAAGCTGGCGCCCTCGGGCTGAGTGATCTCGATCGGCTTGAGGTCGGTGCGGGTGGGTGTGGCGTGCGGTTCGGCGTTCCATTCCCCACGCTCGGCGGGGACGGGAAGCTCGATCTCGTCGACCACCTTCACGACGCGACGCTCGGTGAGGTCGACGTAGGCCACGACCCCGTCGATGGGGTGCGCCCACGGCAGATCCGCCTTGTCATCCTGATGGAAGGCGAGGACACGGACGATGCGGTGCCCGACCTCGTCCTCGTGACCGAACACGCCGGCCGACAGGGGAACCGCCCGGACCTTCGACGGTTCGATGCCGCGCTTCGCCATCGCCGCGAGCCAGTCGGAGCTGCCGAGCAGGAACGCCTCGATGTCCTCGAATTCCTCGTCGAGGATCGGGACGTGGCCGTCGGTGGCGGCATCGACAGTGGTCGAGCTGATCACACGGTTCTCCGTCACCGACACGACGAGATCGGTGCCGATGCCGGTGGATCGATCGAGCAGCAGGATCCGGGCGCGTCGCTCGATCAGGTCGCCCGGCGTGAATGCGAGGACAGTGGACTTGTGCGGCTCGGCGAGTGCGACGAAGACGAAGCGCACGTTCTCGCCGATCAGTCCCTCGTCGGTGAGGAGCGCCTTCGCCGAACGGATCTCGTCCGCGGACAACGGAGTGAGCGGATGATCCGGGGCGGCGGAACCGACGGTGGCCGGGGTCTCGGTGGTGGCGGTACTCATCGTGCGATCTCCTTGTCGATGATGGTGTCGTTCGTGTCGTGCTGCGGTAGAGCGGTGTCGTGGCGTGCGGCGTGGGGTCGGAGCACGGCGACGGCTGCTCCGCCGGCGAAGGTCCCGACGAGCAGGACCCCGATGACGGCGGCGAGAGTGCTCGACCCGCCGACGAGAAGGGGAAGGTTGGCGACCGTCATGATCAGGAGCCCGGCCAGGCCGACGAGTCCGAGCAGTGGTGCGATCACCGTGTTCCACAGCCGCCGGTCCACCCGGGTCCGGCCGAAGTAGACGAGGACGGCCACGGAGGTCAGGGTCATCAGTGCGACGATCCCGACCGAGGACACACCGGCGAACCAGGCGAACACCTCGGTCACCGGGTCGAGTCCGGCAACGGCGGACGCGACGATCAGGACGAGAGCGGACACCGTCTGCACGACCGACGCGACGTACGGCGACGCGTGCTTGACGTGCGAGCGGCCGCATCCTGCGGGCAGGGCCGCGCTGTTCCCGAGGGAGAAGATGTACCGGGAGAGCACGTTGTGGAAGGACAGCAGTGCGGCGAACAGGCTCGTGATCAGGAAAATCTGGACGAGGTCGCCGGCGATCGCGCCGACGTAGCGGGTGGCGGTCTCGGTGATCATCCCTTCCGGGTTCTCGGTCGCGATGGCCACGGCGCCCTCGTCTCCCCACGCACTGACCATCGCCCAGCTCGACAGCGCGTAGAAACCGCCGATGACCAGTAACGCCAGGTAGGTGGCCCGGGGGATGGTGCGGCCCGGGTCGCGGGCCTCGTCCCGGAAGACGGCGGTGGCCTCGAATCCGATGTACCCGGCGATGGCGAAGATCAATGCGATGCCGGGTGCTCCGGAGAAGAACTCGGCGGGGTGGAACGCCGCCGTCGAGAATCCCTCGTCGCCGCCGCCCCGGACGATGACGGCGGCGTCGATGACGAGGACGATCCCGACCTCGCAGACGAGGAGTACGCCGAGCACCTTGCCGGACAGATCGATGTGCCGGTAGCCGAGGATCGCGACCACGGCCGTCACGGCCAGGGCCCACACGTACCAGGGAAGCTCGGGGCCGCCGTGAGCGGTGATGAAATCGTTGACGGCGGCTCCGATGTATCCGTACACCGCGCCCTGGACTGCGGTGTAGGACAGTAGCGCGAGGAACGCGGAGCCGAGACCGGCGTGCCGGCCCAGGCCCTGCGTGATGTAGGTGTAGAACGCGCCGGCGCCGGGGAGGTGCTTGGCCATCGCTGTGAATCCGACGGCGAAGAACAGCAACACCACCGTGCAGACGATGTACGACGCGGGATAGGCGGCGCCGTTGCCCGCTGCGATACCCAGAGGGACGGTTCCGGCGATCACGGTCAACGGGGCCGCCGCTGCGACGACCATGAACACGATGGCACCCGGACCGAGGGTGCCTGCCAGCCTGCGAGGGGTGCCGTCGCTGACCGCACTCGAGTGCGTGGGGGCGTTGGTTGTCATGGCTTCCTTCGACTTTCACGAGGAGAGGGTCTGCGTGGATGCTCCGCGGTGAGCTCTGGGACGAGCATGCGACTGCGGGTTGTCGGCGCAGTTGCCGAAGCGTCACAGTTCGTCGACAGCAAATGAGAACGCACGCAGGACGATTCTCATTCGGGTCCGAGAATCTAGAGTGCGATGTTGACGGACTTGCTCTGGGTGTATTCGGCGATGGCGCCTTCACCGAGTTCGCGTCCCCACCCGGACTGCTTGTAGCCGCCGAACGGAAGCGCCGTGTCGAAGGCATTGTGGCAGTTCACCCACACCGTGCCCGCCTTGATCTCGGCGGCCACCTGGTGGGCGCGGGACACGTCTCGGGTCCATACGCTGGCGGCGAGGCCGTAGGGGGTGTCGTTGGCGGCGGCGCGGACGCCTTCCTCACGGTTGAACGGCACCGCGACCGCGACCGGGCCGAAGATCTCCTCCTGGTACACGCTGAAGTCACGGTTCACGTCGACCAGCAGGGTGGGCTCGACGTAGAAGCCGGTGTCGCCGTGCCGCTGGCCACCGGAGAGGGCGCGGGCACCGTCGGCGAGCCCGGCGTCGATGTATCCGGTGACCTTGCCCAACTGCTCCTGGGAGATCAGCGGGCCGATGTCGTTGGTGGGGTCGAGTCCCGGTCCGATCTTCTGGGACTTCGCGAAATCGGCTACCCCGGACGTGAATTCGTCGAAGATTCGATCCTCGACGAGCAGACGCGTTCCGGCCGTGCAGGCCTGGCCGTGATTGAACAGGAACCCGCTGGCCACGCCCGGGATCGCAGCCTCGAGGTCGGCGTCGGAGAAGACTACCTGCGGGCTCTTGCCACCGAGCTCGAGGGACACCTTCTTCAGGTTCCCCGACGCGGCATTGACGATCTTCTTTCCGACCTCGGTCGAACCGGTGAACGCGACCTTGTCGACGTCGTCGTGGCTCGACAGCGCCGCGCCGATGTCGCCGAAACCGGTGAGCACGTTGAACACGCCGTCGGGGACGCCGGCCTCGGCGATCACCTCGGCAAGGAGCAGCGCGGTGAGCGGGGTCTGCTCCGCAGGCTTGAGGATCATCGTGTTCGAGCAGGTCAGCGCGGGTGCCACCTTGAACGCGGCCATCACCAGCGGGAAGTTCCACGGGATGATCTGTGCGCACACACCGACCGGCTCACGGGTGGTGAAGGCATGGAAGCGGGCTCCGGGCGCCCACGGCACCGACACGGGGATGGTGCGGCCTTCGATCTTGGTGGCCCAGCCGGCGTAGTAGAAGAAGATCTCCGCCGCCCACGTCACGTCGACGGCCTTCGCCACCGCCACGGACTTGCCGTTGTCGATCGACTCGAGCTGCGCGAACTGATCCGCCCGGGCCAGAATGCCCTCGCCGATCTTCCACAGGATCCGCTGACGTTCCGCGGGGGTGAGGGAGCGCCACGGCCCGGACTCGAAGGCCCGCCGGGCCGCCGCTACCGCCCGGTCCACGTCTTCGATGCCCGCGTGCGGCACTGTCGTGATCACCTGTCCGGTGGCGGGATCGACCGTCTCGAACGTCCTGCCCGACGCCGAGTCCACCCATCGGCCGTCGACGAACATGCGCTTCGGCGACGAAACGAAGTCGACGACCCGGGGGTCGAGTCCGGCTGGGGTGTGAACGACTGCAGTCATCATGTCCTCTTCGATGGAGTGAATGAATCTGTGAATGAATCCGGCTTCTGCAGAACACTTTTGGCGGACAATTTCGCCTCGTCGTGCTGCGGCCTGAACCCACGATAAACCCCGAATGTGTCGCCGGTCACTACTAAATCCGGATGGGAATCGGCGACTGCGGCATTCTCATTCGACTTCTCCGACCACGGCGGCGCCGATTCTCATTCCGGCTTTTCGGGTCTGCGCAGCTGATCCGCCGTGTGAGCCGGCGCAGGCTGCGAAATCGGGAACGAATTCGCCGGCCATTCTCATTCGAGGTGATCGAAAATTAATTCCGATCGGCGCATTGCGCTCGTCTCCTGCGCTAGCGTGCAACTCATGCAGCCCCGGGTTGATCACTCGCGCGGGGCCGGCCGGAAAGTGTGGAGAGCAGGTGGGTGGTGTCCGGTACACCGAGAATCAGAAGTAGATCACCGGTCGCCGGTCTCGAGCGGGCGCGTCTGAGTTTCGTCCAGGTGCTCGGGCAGTCCGTTTCCGCGGTCGCACCGTCGGCCGTGATGGTCACGCTGCCTGCTCTCGTCATACCCGACGCGGGCCGGGCGACCATCGCGGTGTTCGTCGCGGCGGCGATTCTGATGACGGCGGTCGGCTACTGCATCGGACAGTTCGCCACCCGGATGGTGGCCGTCAGCGGTCTCTACAGCTACATCGTGAAGGGACTCGGGGCGGTGCCCGGTTTCGGCGGGGGCTGGTCGCTGCTCATCGGCTACGCCGCCGCGGCCATGGCGAGCACGCTCGGAGCCGCGAGTTACCTCGCCGCGCTGCTCGGTCGAGTCGGGCTTCCGGCGGGGTCGCCCCTCATCGCAGTCCTCGCGGCGATCGTCGGACTGCTCGCCCTTCTCCTGATGGTCCGGGGCGTGACGCTGTCGGCGCGGATCATGCTCGCCATCGAGGTCTTCGCGATCGTGGCCGCCTCCGCCGCGCTGGTGGTCGCGTTCGTGCAATCGGTCCGCGAGGGCGCGACCCCGTCCGCGGGCGGCGCGAAATCGGGATCCGCCGTCGGGTTTGCCGTACTGCTCGCGATCACGTCGTTCGTCGGATTCGAGAGCGCGGGCACGGTGGCGCGGGAAGCCCGCAACCCGTTCGTCGCCGTCCCGCGCGCCATCCGGTGGACCCCCATCGCACTGGGCGTTCTGTATGTGTTCGCGGCCGCCCTGCAGTTGCCCGAGCCGGTGCGGCAGGGAGTCGACTCGCTACCGATCGTCCTCACGTTGCCCGACACGTCGGGCGCCGGTTCGTCGGCGCTGTCGATCGTCATGGAACTCGGCATCACCGCCTCCTGGTTCGCGTGTGTCCTCGGTTCGACGACGGCGCTGTCGCGCACCCTGTTCGCGATGGGCCGCGAAGGGGTGGTTCCGAGCGTGTTCGGCCGGACGCACCGCAGGTTCCACACCCCGCACGTGGCGTTGACGGTCGCGATGCCGGTCGTCGTCGCGGTGCCCGTCCTCTATTTGTTCGTCAGCGGTTCGAGCCGGGACGTCCTGATCGGACTTCTCGCCGTGTCCGCGCACGGCTACGTCCTCGCGTATGTCCTGCTGTGCGTCGCGACGCCGGCGTTCCTCCGGCGGATCGGCGAACTGACTCGGCTTCCCCTGATCATCGGCGTGCTGGCGGCGACGGCGATGGTCGCGCTGGTCGGGTGGGCGGCGTTCTCGCGAACGTATGTCGCGGGCGCAGCGACCGCCGTCTACGTACTCCTGATGCTTCTGGGCGCCGCGGTCTTCGCCATCCGCGCCAGGAGATCCCCCGGAATCGGCGAACGGATGGGTGTGTACGACGAGGCCGTGGCCGAAGACCTGCTGGGCCGGTACCGACCGTGGGAGGTTCGCCGGTGAACGCCGACGACAGAGCCCTGTCGGGGCGGCAGCCGAAGGCCGTCACCAGCGCGCTGCGGGTGCTCGAGGAGGTGGCCCGGGCGGGCTCGGGTGTCACCGCGAAGGACATCGCGGCCCGCCTGTCGATGCCGTCGGCGACCACGTACCGTCTGCTCAACATTCTCGTGGGCGAAGGCTATGTGGTGCGGCTCCCCGACCTGTCCGGGTTCGCGCTGGGCCAGAAGATCGGGATCCTCGTCGACGCCGCCGTCGTGCCCACGGTGTGTGCGGCGGCGCGTGACGTTCTCGCCGAACTGCGACTGTCGGTGCGCTTCGGGGTCCACCTGTTCTACTACACCAACGTCGCCGTCCGCACTGCCGACGCCGACCCCGAATATCCGCCGCCGGAGGACGAGTCGTTCCTCAACCAGCACCTCTACGCGTGCGCGGTCGGCAAGCTCCTTCTCGCCGAGAAGTCGGAACTCGAATCCGTGATTCCCCGTTGGGAGCCACGGGCGCTGACGGCCCGCACGATCGTCGCGAGGAGCGAGCTGCTCGCGCATCTGGACCTGATCCGAAGCCAAGGCTTCGCCACGCAACTCGGGGAGCTCCGGGACGCGTCGGCCTGCGTCGCCGTCCCCGTCCGGTCCGGAACGGGCGCGCTCGTCGGCAGCCTGGCCCTGTCGGGGCATGTCGATCACGAACACCTCATGCTGCGCCACGTCCCCTCACTGCGCGAGCACGCAGCGCGGCTGGCCCCGCTGATGGCGTAGCGCTACGGCGTCCGAGACTGACGGGCGAGCCGGCGGTCGTAGTCGGCCCGCCCGACGGGGTCGACGGCAGTGAGCGCCCGCCGGTCGTCGATCAGACGGCGGCCGAAGTCGAGGAGACGCTCCGGGACCACGGCGTCGATCAGATCCCACCCGGCGAGGTAGCGGGGCACAGCGGTTTCGGCGCGACGATGGTCGAGCGTCCGGACGATGGCGTCCGCGACGTCCTCGGGGTCGACGGTCGGCATCCCGCCGCCCAGCGGCACACCCGCCGACAGTCCGGTGCGCACCGCGCTGGGAAGAATGGTGCTCACACTGACTCCGGCGGGAGCGAACTCCGCCCGGACGGCGGCCGAGAGCCCCACCGCCCCGAACTTGCTGGCGTTGTAGACGGCCATCCCGGGCACCGGCAGCTTGCCTGCCATGGATGCGACGTTGACGATGTGGCCACGCCCGCGCTCGACCATGCCGGGCAACACCATTCGCATCCCGTGCAGCGGACCCCACACGTTGACGTTCATGGTAATCCGGCTGGTCGCGTCGGATTCCTCGAGGAAGCCGCCGAGCGGCATGACGCCGGCGTTGTTGACCAGCACGTCGATGCGGTCGCAGTCCGCCAGCACCGCATCGACGAACCGCCGCCACGACTCCGCGGAGGCGACATCCACGGTGTACGCGCGGGCGCCGATCTCGGCCGCGGCCTCGTCGGCGACCACGCGATCGAGGTCACCGATGCAGACGGTCGCACCTCTGGCCGCGAACAGTTCGGCAGTGGCGCGACCGATACCCCGGCCTCCCCCTGTCACGACGACGACAGCGCCGTCCAGGTCGATCACGGGATAGTTCCGGCCGCTGAAGATGCTCATACTTCGGAGACTAGCAGTATCTGAATTACGTCGGTAGCCCGAATTCCCTCCTGGAGGTATCGCTCGAACTGCCGACGTCAGGCGCCGACGGCCACTCCGCGCGGTGAGGGAGTGAGACTGGCGCCGCCCAGACCGAGGTGGTCGCGCAGGGTGCTACCGGTGTAGTCGGTGCGGAAGAGTCCACGCCGCTGCAGCTCGGGGACGACGAGGTCGACGAAGTCGTCGAACGTTCCCGGCGCCTGTGCCGCGGACAGGATGTACCCGTCCGCCTCCCCGCCGAGGAATCCTTCCTCGATCTGATCGGCGATCTGCGACGCCGTCCCGACGAACTGCGGCAGCAGCACACCCTGGGCGTAGAGCTTGCCGATGTCGCGCAACGTGAGGTTGTCCTTGACGCTGAGCCGGCGCGCGACGTCGAACAGCCCCTGCGTGCCCGGCACGACGACATCCTCGATCGGGGCGTCGAGGTCGTACCGCGAGAAGTCGTGATCGGTGTGCACCGACAGCGTGATCAGGCCGGAGATGGGGTCGGCGAGTTCGTTGTGGAACGCCTGCTTCTCCCGCGCGATCGACTCGGTCTCCCCGACGAACGGCACGAAGGACGGGAAGATCTTGATGTCGTCCGGGTTGCGCCCGAAGTTTGATGCACGCGACTTCACGTCCTCGTAGTAGGCCTTGCGGCCCTCACTCGTCGGGTCGATCTCGAAGATCGCCTCAGCCCAGCGGGCGGCGAAGTCCTTACCGACCGAGGAGGACCCGGCCTGGATGATCACGGGACGGCTCTGCGGTGAGTGCGGCACCGTCAACGGTCCGCGCGTCTTGAACCACTCGCCCTCGTGGTCGACGGTGCGCACCTTGTCGGGATCCGCGAACACGCCAGACGCCTTGTCCTGCACCAGGGCGTCGCGGTCCCAGCTCCCCCAGAGCTTGAACGCGACCTCGAGGAATTCCTGGGCGCGGTCGTACCGCTCGTCGTGACCGAGGTGATTCTCGATGCCGAAGTTCTGGGCCTCGGCCTGATTGAGCGAGGTGACGACGTTCCAGCCCGCCCGGCCCCGCGACAGGTGGTCGAGGGTGGCGAAGATCCGCGCCACCTCGTACGGGTGGAAGTAGGTGGTGGACTTGGTGATCGCCAGACCGATCTTCTCGGTCACGTTGGCCAGGCCCGCCGCCACCAGCGAGGGGTCGATGGTCGCCGACGCCTGCGTTCCGCTGCTCAGCGGGACCCGGATGTCGTTGCCGTACCGAACAGGTGTGGCCAGGAGATCGGCGAAGAACAGGAAGTCGAACTTTCCGCGTTCGAGTGTCTGCGCCACGCGCCGGTAATAGTCCGGTCCGAGGTAGTCGGTCTCCGACGCCGGGTGCCGCCACGCGGCGTGGGAATGGGTGACGTGCGAGGCGATGAGAAAGCCGGCGAGGTGAAGTTCACGAGACATGGTGTGCGTCCTTGATCGGTCAGAAGTCCTTGGTTCAGCCTTCGACAACACGGCGGTGGATGTCACCAATTGGACTCAGCGTGACGCGAAGTCCACGACGTCCGCGGACGCGTAGAAGCCGGAGTCCGTGGAAGTCAGGGCGATATCCGGTGCAGGGAAATATGATGAGTGATGACGAAAAACACGTCGGCCCCCCACCACCCGGTCGTCCTCGAAGCCCTCCCATGAAGTCGACTCTGTCGTCGATCCTCGCCGGGTGCGTGGTGGCGCTCGCGCTCCCGTGGGCGCATCTCCCCGTGGCCGACGCCGCGCCGGACTCCGCCATCCGGTACGTCGCATTGGGTGATTCGCGGGCCACCGGATCGCTTCACGATCCGCTGTCGATTCGAGACGGGTGTTTCCGCACATCCGACGCGTACCCGCAGATCGTCGCCGACACCCTGCGCGCGGCGTCCTACGTCAGCCGGGCGTGCGCGGGGGCGAAGACCGAAAACATCACGGAAAAACCACAATTCACCGTCACCGGGCCACAGCAACCGCAGATCGGCGCACTCCGGCCGGACACGACGCTCGTCACCGTCAGCATCGGAGGAAACGACATCGCGTGGTCGTCATTGGTGGAGCCCTGCTACACACTCGCCCCGGGGCTCGACGCGAACTGTCGCTCCGACGCCACCACGGCCCGGCGCATGAAAGACGCTCTCACCGTGCTCGGCCCTAAGGTGTCCGCCACCCTCGCTGCGATCGCAGGGAAGGCCCCCGCTGCAACAGTGCTCATGGTGGGGCACGGAGGCATCTTCGGCGACCGCGGTTGCTGGCCCTACATCCCCACGAGCGACGCCGACGCCGCCTTCGTCGTGCAATTCTTCGTGAGAATGAACAACGTTCTCGCCGACGCGGCACGCACGAACGGCGCCTACTTCGTCGACGTGGCCGCGGCCGCGGTAGGGCACGACGCGTGCGCCGGATCCGGCCAACGGTGGTTCGAAGGCCTCGTCCCCCAATCGTTCACGATGCCCCTGCACCCCACCCACGAAGGACTGAGGGCGATGGCGTCGCTCGTCATCGCGACCCGTCCATGACTGTTGCGCTAACGAACAACGGGGAGTTCACGGTGTCCTGTCCCTTCTTGACATGGAGGCGGGAGGAACGGTGAGAGAGTCGGGTGTCATGCGGTCTTCAGGTCGGCGAGGAGTTCGTAGCTGCGGATGCGGTCCTTGAACTCCCAGGTCTCGGTGAGAACGATGAGTTCGTCGGCCTGCGTGTGCTTGACCACATCGTTGAGGCCGTCGCGGACCGTGTCAGGCGCGCCGACGCAGGACGCGCGGAGCATGGCCCCGACGGCCGAGGCTTCTTGCGGGGACCACAGCTGGTCGATGTCGTCGACGGGTGGCAGGTTCTGCAGTTCGCCGCGGATCAGGGTGAGGAACTTGCGCTGGAGGGTCGTGAAGATGTGCTGGGCGCTTCGGTCGGTGTCTGCGGCGATGACGTTCACGCCGACGACGGCATGCGGCTTATCCAGGTTCTCGGAGGGGCGGAAGTTCGCACGGTAAATGTCCAGGGCAGCGGACAGCTGGTTGGGAGCGAAGTGCGAGGCGAAGACGAAGGGCAGGCCTTCCTTCGCGGCCAGGGCCGCGCCGAAGGTGGAAGAACCGAGGATGTACAGCGGGACGTTGGTGCCCTCGCCGGGGATGGCGCGGACCCGGCGGGTGGGTCCGCCCGGCGCGAGGTAGCGGCGAACCTCGGCCACCTGGGCCGGAAAGTCCTCGGCGGTGGCTTCACCGCGGCGCAATGCCTGGGCGGTCCACCGGTCGGTGCCCGGTGCGCGACCCAAACCGAGGTCGATGCGTCCTGGATAGAGAGAGGCGAGGGTGCCGAACTGCTCGGCGACCACGTACGGGGCGTGGTTGGGAAGCATGATGCCGCCGGAGCCGACCTTGATCCGCTCGGTGGCAGCGGCCACCTGTCCGATCAGGACGGAGGTCGCCGCGGAGGCCACGGCGGCCATGTTGTGGTGCTCGGCGATCCAGTAGCGGTGGTAGCCGAACTCCTCTGCCTTGCGGGCAAGTTCGATGGTCTCGTGCAGCGCTTCAGTGGCTGTGCCGCCGCGCCGGATGGGGGCGAGGTTGAGAAGGGAGAGCGGGATATCGCGGAGATGGTTCATGAGTGTGCGAGATTGCCTTTCGCTTGCTGCGGGGGATGTGGGATGGATTGATCTGCGCGGATGCGTGATCAGGCCTGGATATGTTCGGGTGAGGGTGGGGTAGGTCAGTGGTGCTGACCGAGCCCGGCGAGTTTGTGAGTGGGGCCGGCCTCGTCCTCGTTGCCGGGCCGGGCGATGACGGCCGACGTCGGGCGCCGGGGGAAGGCGAACGTGCGCGCGAAGAGAACGATGAGCAAGGCGACCGCGGCGAGTGCGGCTGCCACAGCGGGCAAGGCGGCTACGCCGACGTGATCGAGGACCAGGCCCCCGACCAGCGAACCGCCGCCGATGCCGAGGTTGAATCCGATAATGAACAGCGCGGAGGCGGCGGACTGCGCGGCTGGCGCGGCTTCGAGTGCGGCGGACTGCAGGAATGTCGGCAGTGCCGCGTAGGCCAGTCCCCACAGCACAATCAGTGCGATCGTCGCAGGAGTGAACCAGCCGACTGCCCCCAATCCGGCCAGGGCCAGAACCATGATGCCCACGGCGCTCAGCACGGCGCCCCGCGGGCGCCGGTCCACCAGCATTCCGGCGCACCACACCCCGGCGATGCCCGCGACACCGAAGGCGAAGAGCACGGGGCTGACCGCTCCCTCGGAGATGCCGGTGTCCTGCAGGTAGGGAGCGACGTAGGTGTAGAGCGTGAAGTGACCCAGCATGACCACGGTGGTCGTGACGGCGATGGCCAGTACTCCGGGGATCCTGAATGCCCTGGCGGCCGACCAGTCGGCGGAGCGCGTGCCGGGAACCTGAGGCAACAGGGCGGGAGCCGCGGCCATCACGAGGACCGCCACCCCGGCCAGGACGACGAAGGCCGCTCGCCAATTCAGGGCGTTGCCCAGCGCCGTACCAAGGGGGACGCCCAGGGACAGGGCTGCGCTGTTGCCGGCGTAGACCGTGGCGACGACGCGGCCGGCGCGGCCGGGAGCGACCATCTGGGTGGCGTAAGCAGCCATCATCGACCAGAGCACACCGTGCACCAGCGCCGCGATGAGCCGGCCGATAATGGCCACGGGAAAGGTGGGGGCGAGGGCCATCAACAGGTTGCTCACGGCGAAGGCCGCCATGATCACTAGAAAGAGTCGACGCCGTGGCCAGTTCGCGGTCCATGCGGTGACGGGCAAGGTCACGAGCATGACCACGAGGGCGTAGATCGCGACCAACAGTCCGACCCGCGACTCTGATGCCCCCAGGCCTTGGCCCATCTGCGGCAGCAGACCCATGGGCAGGGTCTCGGTGGTGATGGTCATGAAGGCGGCCACGAACAGGACGCCGAGGCCGCCCGGTTTCGATCTGGAGGAGTCGTTCATTACGTCGGTCACGCCACTGACGCTAAACTTGTACATTGATGTCAAGGTCAAGCCGAAACGGAGTGAAGCACATCACCATGAAGATCGGTGAACTTTCCCAGCGCACCGGAGTCGCCACTCGACTCCTGCGCTACTACGAACAGCAGGACTTGCTGCACCCCGACCGCCTCGCCAACGGCTACCGGGATTACCCCGAGAGCGCAGTGCAGCGCGTCCAACAGATTCGCGATCTGCTCCAGGCGGGGCTGAGCACCGGGGTCATTCGCGAGATCGTGCCCTGCTTCCTCGGCGCCGGCGCCGCCTTGCGCCCGATGGTCGACGCGGAGTTGGCCGCCAATCTCGCCCGCGAGCTCGGCGAGATCGAGCGGCGCATCGACACTCTGACGCGCAATCGGGACGCCATCCGCGCCTACCTGGCGGTCGCCAGCCCGGCCGCGTGAGTGGCGAGAGGGATGGACGGCCTGCCGACCGGGCCTGGGTTTCAAGGTTCCGAGTTCGGTCGTATTCCGTTCCGCGCGTACGCCGCGCGCAGATAGTGACGTGCTTCACTCCGCATTCGCTTGACCTTGACATCGATGTCATTGATTAGCGTCGATGACATGACCCGCAACAACAATGGATTGATCAAATCGGAGCGAGGCCGCCTCGACCCAGCATCCGGACGAAGGCCGATCCCCGACGGCCGAGGGGGCACTCGCGGCGTTGGACATCTTCGTGGCAGGTTGGGCCGACAGCGACCAGCGCGCCCTGACTACCGTCTTCGCTGAAACGAGCGTCCTGCACTCCAGTGCGCATGGCGAGGCCCGCGGAGCCACGGACATCACGGCTCTGTTCAGCGCCGATTTCGATCTCGTCATGCCCCCAGACATAGTCACCACTAACCACTTCGTCGGCGGTGACGACGAGCGGACAGTACTTACCTCCTACCTGTACGGTTTCACGCCGCAATCGGAACCGGCGCCTTCGACGTTCGGCGCGACACTCGTGGCCGACCTCGTCCGGACCGAGTCCGGTTGGCAATTCGAGGTCCTGCGACTGTCCATCCCATGGATCGACGGGGACGAGACTCGGTTCGCGAAATGGAGCATCCCGTCCCCCGAAGGATGGAAGATCGGCGACGCGACGCCCAGCATCGTGAGCGAATTGGACTCGCCCTGGGCCCGCGGCATCCCCGATCTCGACCCCGACGATGCCGTGCGGCAGGTCGCCGACTTCTACTCGCGCTATTCGTGGGCCATTGACCAAGGCGACATCACGCTCCTGCATGGCTGCTTCACCGAGGATGTCTTCGGGGCGTTCCCCCCGATGGGTGACCTCCAGGGACGCCATGAAGTCATCGGACAGATGAAGCCCTTCCGTCGTCTGTGGCCGTGGATGCAACATTTCGGCCGTCCGCTGGAGATCACGGTCGACGAAGCTCGCAATACCGCTCACCTTGTCGTCGGCCGGATCATCCCGCAGCGGCCGGCTACACCGAGTGGGCAGGACCTCTACGGAGCCCACTATCGGTTGGATCTACGCCGCGAAGCCGACACCTGGAAGATCTCGCGTTTCGAATACATACCCGGCTGGATCACCGCGGCGGAGCGGTAGACCGCCCCGCCGGGGTTGCGGCCGCCGTACCGCCTCCCGGGCGCCTCTCCCCATCCCAGGCACCCCGGGTTCGCCTGCACCCCTGGCGCACTCACTACCCATTCATAGATAAGAAACGGCACATGCGATGGATACCCTTTCCACTCCTCCGGATCGTCCGGCACTCTCGCTTCTCGATCTCGCACCGATCCGTCACGGCCACACTGTCGGTGACGCATTGCACCGCACCGTCGGACTCGCCGCCTATGCCGAGCGCCTGGGCTTCCACCGCTACTTGCTTGCCGAGCACCACAACATGGCGCCGATGGCGAGCTCGGCCAACATCATCCTGGCCGGCGCCGTCGCCGCCGGGACCCGGACCATCCGGGTCGGCACCGGCAGTCTCAATCTGTCCAACTACGCGCCGCTCGTCGTGGCCGAGCAGGTCGGCACGCTGACAGCCCTGCACCCCGCCGCTTCGATCTCGGGCTGGGACGCGCACCGGGAACGGACCCGTGGACAGCGGCCGAAATTCGTCGCGGACGACCGGCGGATCAGGAGTTCACTGCGCAGTTCGCCGAACTCCTCTCCTACCTCCACGGCACACGACCACGGGTGCGGGCCATCCCGGGCGAGGGCGCAAACATACCCATCCACCTGCTCGGTTCCGGCGTCTACAGCGCGGCCTTGGCCGCGCGTCTCGGGCTGCCGTTCGTCTTTGCCGCGCACTTCGCCCCGACTCGGCTGCAGGAAGCGACGGATCTCTACCACTCCACATTCCGCCCTTCGCAGGCGCTTTCCGAGCCGTATGCGATGGTCTCCGTGAACGCGGTCCTCGCCGATGATGACCGAGAGGCAGCCCGGCTGTTCACCTCCGTCCAACAGCGGTTCCTCGCAACGGTGCGCGGCCGGATGCAGCCGCTGGATCCACCGGTGGACGACATACATCAGCTGTGGACCCGGGACGAAGCCGCGGCAGTGGCGGAGCAGCTGAGCCAGTCTTACATCGGCACGCCTGAGACCGTCCGTCCCCGACTCGAAGCGCTCGTGGCTCGGACGGGCGCCCGCGAGCTCATCTTCATGTCGGAGACCTACGACCAAGCAGCACGTATGCGCTCGTACGAGCTCATAGCCAGCCTCTGGAACCCTGTGACGGCACGGTAGCCCGACCCGGGTCGCCCGACCCACAGTTCCCTGGGTCGCCGCCCGAACAGATTCTGTCGCGCCTCAAACCCGAGCCGAAGTTCGCCATTGCCCCGCCGGGGGATCGGAGTACTTGCCAGTTACATCTGATACCCCGTTCGGCACGTCCGATGCAGATAAGAAGATCGAATAGCGTTGCAATCAAGCTTAATACGACAGTCGCCCACGAGCAGCCAAGGGAGTCTGCGCGGTCCCCGCGATGCCACCAGCGCCGGCAACCGAAGTTAATTGGGGCACACCACCTCCCGATTGCCGTAGTCCGGTGACGAACTGCGATGGGTCAGTCGCCCGTGGGTCGGAATCCCTGCCGCACTCCGGATGTGGGGCAAATTGCGGCCGAGGGGTAAAGGGTACAACCGGCTGCTTGTCGTGCTGCCGTGCCACAGCGACGTCCGTCGGACGGCGCACTCGCCGGCTACGCCCGTGGGCGAACAGTGCGAGCGCTACTCGATCTCGACTTGACGGCCCACCGGCCTCGGCTGACCACGCGTGCCGCTCGCACTGACTACTCACCGACGATTCGGGGATTCGTATCGGGGTTATGCTCGCATTGATGCTCGAGAGGTGATTTGCATGACACCGCGATTGTGGACACCGAGGCAAGAGATCGAGGTCGGCCGTGGCCGAATACGATCCGCTGGCGACGCAGCGTGATCTGACCCCGGATATCGCCGCGGAGTTGGCCGCGGCGGGGTTCGACGATGCCCAGGAGATCGGGCGGGGTGGCTTCGGTGTCGTCTACCGCTGCCTACAGCCATCCCTCGACCGCACCGTCGCGGTCAAGGTCCTCACTGCCGATTTGGATCCGGACAACCTCGAGCGGTTCATTCGTGAGCAACGAGCTATGGGCCGGCTGTCCGGACATCCGAACATCGCCAACATTTTGCAGGTCGGAGCCACCCCCAGCGGGCAGCCGTACATTGTGATGCAGTATCACCAGCACGGTTCGCTGGCTTCTCGGATCCACCGCTCGGGGCCGATGGGCTGGGAGGACGCGGTTCGGCTCGGAGTAAAGGTCGCGGGTGCGCTCGAGACCGCGCACCGAGTCGGCACCGTGCATCGGGACGTCAAGCCCGCGAACATCCTGCTCACGGACTACGGGGAACCGCAGTTGACCGATTTCGGCATCGCACGCATCGTGGGCGGCTTCGAGACCTCGACACGTACGGTGGTCGGCTCACCGGCGTTCACCGCCCCCGAGGTACTCGGGGGCCGGCCCCCCACCCCGGCATCGGACGTGTACGGCCTCGGGGCGACCTTGTTCTGTACGATCACCGGTCACGCCGCGTTCGAGCGCCGCAGCGGCGAGCAGGTGATGGCCCAATTCCTGCGGATCACCTCCCAGCCGGTGCCTGATATGCGTGGGGAGGGCATCCCCCGCGACGTATGTGCCGCGATCGAGAGGGCGATGTCCCGGGAGCCGGACGATCGTGCGTCGACTGCGGTCGAGTTCGGGGAGGAATTGCGCGAAGCCGAGCTCCGCAACGGCGTGCCCGTCGACGAGATGGCCCTGCCCGCCGACCTCGACACCGAACACGATGATCATCGCCGCGGCGCCTCGACCAGGACTACGTCGGGCAGGTCCGGCCCGACGACGACGGGAGGTCGGAGCTATGCGGCGACGACAGGGACGCCGCCCGCCCCCTCGACCCGGTTCCGCCCGCCCACGCCGACCCGGCAGCTGGTCGAGCGTAGACAACTGATCGACACCCTGCGCGCCGGACAGCGGCGCCGGTTGACTGTCATCCATGCGCCGGCCGGATTCGGCAAGAGCACCCTCGCCGCCCAATGGGGTGAAGTGCTGACTAAGGAGGGGGTTACGGTCGCGTGGCTGACTGTCGATCACGACGACAACAACGCGGTGTGGTTTCTCTCGCACCTGGTCGAGGCGATCCAGCGGGTCCGGCCGACCCTGGCTCGCAACCTGGTGCAGGCGCTCGACGAGCACGGCGACGAGGCCGAGCAGTACGTCCTTTCTTCGCTGATCAACGAGATCCACGCCAGCGGTGAGCGGGTGGCGATCGTGATCGACGACTGGCACCGGGTCACAGACGCCAAGACCCGCGCAGCCATCGGCTTCCTGCTCGACAACGGCTGCCACCACATCCAGGTCATCGTGGCAAGCCGCACGCGGGCCGGCCTTCCCATGAGCAGGATGCGCGTCCGCGACGAGCTCGTCGAACTCGACTACACCACATTGCGTTTCGATGAACAGGAGGCACGATCCTTACTGGTCGACCTGGGCGGGCTGGAGCTGGAGCTGGAGGATGTCGCGGACCTGCGGGACTCGACCGACGGGTGGGTGGCGGCGTTGCAATTGGCGTACTTGTCACTGCGCGGACGCGACGATCCCGCAGAGCTGATCGGGCACCTGTCGGGTCGGCATCACGCCATCGGCGAGTTCCTCGCCGAGAACGTCCTCGACACGTTGGAACCTGAGATCCTCGATTTTCTGCTGGCTACGTCGGTCACAGAACGGATCAGTGGCAGCCTCGCGGCCGCGCTGGCGCACGTGCCGCGCGGGCAGGCGCTACTCGAAGTAGTCGAGGAGCGGGACCTGTTTCTGCGACGGGTAGACGAGGACGGAGTGTGGTTCCGGTACAACCACGTGTTCGCCGAGTTCCTGCGACAACGACTCGAGCGTGATCAGCCCGAGCGGATCGACGAACTTCACCGCACGGCATCGACGTGGTTCGCCGATCACAAACTCCTCGGCGAGGCCGTCGATCACGCACTCACGGCGGGTGATCAGGTCCGAGCCGTCGAGCTCGTCGAGCGCGATGGAATGCACCTGATCGAGTATTCGAACACGACGACCCTCCTCGGGATGGTTGCGAAACTCCCTCCCGCGCTCACGGAGTCGCGTCCGTGGTTGCAACTCGCAGTAGCCTGGGCCAATATCATGCTGCATCGTGCCGAACCTGCACAGAGAGCACTCGACCTCGTCGAATCAGCGCTCGATCGCGTTCCCTCCACCGAGGAGATCGCCGACTTGCGGGTCGAGGCCGCCGTGATGCGGGGCGTTATTCGGTTCCGCGCGGACCGAATTGACGGCGCAGACGAACTGGTCCGGGCATGCCTGCCGCGGCTGGACACGTTGCGGCCGTGGGTTGTGTCGAGTGCCGCGAACATGGCAACCTATCGCGCGATATACCAGTTCGATTTCGACGAAGCGCGCCGACTACAGGAATGGGCCTCCGCATTTCATGCGCGAACCAACGGTCCGTACCTGGTGATGCACGGGCACTGTTTCGCCGGCCTTGCCGCCTACGAACAACTCGATGTCGCTGCGGCAGAAAGCAGCTTCCGGGCAGGGGTGCGGGTGGCGAGGAAGTTGGGTGGTAGGCACTCGGAGGCCGCGCGCCTGGCCGATTCACTCCTCGGTGGGTTGTTATACGAACGTGGCGACATCGACCAAGCCGAGCAGTTGCTCGACGAAGGCTACGAACTCGGAGGCGAGGGCGGTCTCGTGGAATTCAAAATCACACGGTATGTCCTCGGCGCCCGTATCAAGGCCCTGCGAGGTGACCGAATAACGGCAGCGCAGCGACTGGATGAGGGTGCGCACACTGCTGTAACACTGTCTCTTCCGCGGTTGCGGGCCAACGTCGAGAACGAGCGGATCAGGTTGGGTCTTCCATTGCACTCCGACATCCCGGTCCCGCCTCCCGCAGAATATCCTTCTCGCCGACGACCGGTCGACGGCCTGGAGGCTCTGACAGCGCAGATCGAAGAGGCAACAGCCATCAGACTGCTGCTCGATGAGCATTCACCGGACCAGGCCGATCTCGCCTGCACCTGGGCGCAGGAGTGGGTGAACCGACTCCGAAGCCTCGGCGCGCACCGGCTGTTGATGCAGGCCAGGCGGCTGCTCGTAGCCTGCTTGTTCGCGTCGGGCCGCATCGACGAAGCCAAGGAACTGCTCACCTTGATCGCGGCACAGTGCGCCGAGCTGGGTCTGGTGCGTCACCTTCCTGATGGTGGACCTCACGTCGTCTCGCTCATCGCGGCACTGCGGGATGACCAGGTCGCCGGACGGTGGCGCAGAGACTGGGCACCGGTCCCTGCCGCCTTCCTCGCGGACCTGGTGGCTGCCGACGCGCCGCAAAGGATCTGAGGCGTCACGGCAATCGGCTCCGGGCTCTGGCACCCAATCAGGCACGCTTCGGTTGGGAAGTGCGAAGGTGAAATACGACACCTGAGGTTCGTTCTTGCGCCGCCGTCATCGCCCTACCTCGTTTGATCGCCGGCTGCGCCGGCTGCTCGTTTTGCCGCACCACACGCCTGAATGTCACGAGCCGATACGGTCGGGGAAATCGGCAACGCCGCGACGCGACGGTGATTGCGCGGTCCGCAATGAACATTCTGCCGCATCGGAACCCGTGCGTGCCTTCGGTGTCCTTCAAGGTGCCCTCATTGCCGAGCAGCCACATCGCGCCCGATCGCCACGGCCTGTGACACGCGCCCGGCCATGCGCCCACCTGTGAGGGTTGACACATCGACCGATCCCGCCAATACTTACGAACGTCCGTACGTTTGTTGCACGGGAGAGGCACTTCGACCAATCATCGATCGCACGCGGGTCAGCGAGGACATCATGCGAGACATCAACCCCACCTGAGTATTGCCGAAATCCGACGATCGTCCTACGACGACGTTCGACGATGCCTGGACAGGGCGCTGTCGCCGCAACCTCCACACTGCGCCACCGAGACTGGGCTCTTGGGTTCGCCGACGACTACACCACCAAGCTAAGCGCACCAGACACCGAAAGTCCGGTCGACAACCAACCGTGCAAACGGCATTGATTAGTACCGATGCAAGCCAGGCGATGACCGGGCGGACAAACATCCCCACAGTAAGGAGACCTCAGGTCATGTTGTTCGAGACATACAAATTGGGTTCACTGGAGCTGTCGAATCGAGTAGTCATGGCGCCCATGACTCGGGTTCGCGCCTCTGAGATGGGACTACCGTCCGAGAGTGCCGCCCTCTATTACGCGCAACGCGCCAGCGCGGGGCTCATTGTGAGCGAGGGCATCTCGCCATCGAAGCAGGGACAGTCGGAACCCAACATTCCCGGTCTCTACAACGACGCGCAGGAGGCCGCCTGGCGCCCGATCACCACTGCTGTCCACGATGCCGGCGGTCGGATCTTCGCCCAGCTCATGCACGGTGGACGCGTGGGGCACCCGGAGATCAACGGAATGCAGCCACTCGGAGCCTCGCCCATCGCCGCCCAGGGCACCATCTTCAACTCGGGTGGTCGGCTGGCGTTCGTCACTCCAGTGGAGATGACCGTCGAGCAGATTCAGGAGCAGGTCAACGTGTTTGTCGCGTCGGCCGAGCGCGCGATCGCCGCCGGCTTCGACGGTGTCGAGATCCACGGCGCCAACGGCTACCTGATCCAGCAGTTCCTGTCGGACAGCAGCAATCAGCGCACGGACCAGTACGGCGGCTCCAACGAAAACCGGGCACGCTTCGCGGTCGAGGTCGCTACCGCCGTCAGCGCTGCCATCGGCGCCGACCGGGTGGGGATCAGGTTCTCTCCCGGCGGAAAGTTCCACGACATGAACGAAAGCGATCCTGAAAGCCTCTACGCGACGCTTCTCAGCTCCCTGAATCCGCTGGGATTGGCGTACCTCCACATTCTCGAGACTGCATCGGAGGATATCAACGATCGGATCCGGGAAATCTGGACCGGCCCACTGATCGTGAATCCTGCAATCGTCGGAAGTGCAGACTTCGTCGACAAGGCGAATGCCGATCGGTGGTTGGCGCGCGGCGGCGACCTGATTGCATTCGGTCGGTACTTCATCTCCAATCCGGACTTGGTGCGCCGCCTGCGCGATGGCCTCGAGCTGACCATGCCCGATCTCGACACCTTCTACTCGGGCGGAGACAAGGGCTACATCGACTACCCGGAGTGGTCGGACAGCGCCGCCGGCTGACACTCTCGAGCGGGCCGGGCCGGAGTTATTCCGGTCCGGCCGGCTTCGATGCTGTGAGGTGCGGGGTCATCGGCCGCGTCGGCCGACTTCCAAGGACCGTGTCGCGCGACGGCGTCTCACTCTGTCAGCCAGGCGGCAACGTGGATGCGGAGGAGAATCGGAGCTTCTGGAGTATCCGCTCGATGCGGCCTCGAGCGATCGTCGAGGTGTTCGAGGATCTGCTGTGCGAACAAAGCTAGCAGCCGCCGGGCCGCCAGCTCGATGGGAAGCCGCAGGCCCCTCGAGCCGCTGGCAAATCTTTACAGTGAACAGGGCGAACCCCTCGTAGCTGGAAAGCACGCTCAATGAACTCGGGCCGTGGCAGTCAGGGGTCGCCAACGGTCGCAGCGCCAGTGTGGCTTCGCCACCGATCCCCAGACATTCCCGACTGGTGGCCAGAATGCGCAGATCCGGACAGACCCGAAGCAGTTTCTCGACTGCTACCGCGGTTTCCCGGCGTCGTGCACGTCGCCGAGTTCGATGAGCGAGTCTTCCCCACTCCTCCTATTCCGGTCACGGTGACCAACCGGTAGGTACCGCGGAGTCGCTTGCCTTCATTGAGTTCAGCGCGCCTACCGACAAACCTGGTCAACTCGAGCGGGAGGTGTACTGTTCGATCCCCAATGGCGAGCGACATGGAACCGCTTCTTTCACCGGAGTTTGATTCGGTACCCGACACCCGCTTACACTTACGAGTGTTTGTTTGTTTGAGCCTTTGACTCTTCACGGTCGATGGCAAGGACTTCCGTGTCGAACAACCATTTCGGGCCGAGCATCGCCAGGACTGGAGAGCCGCCGCGGAGCGTCCATGGCTGGGTCAGTCCCCGGAGGGTTGTGGAATCGATGACCATGCACGCCGAGCTGAGCCGAATCCTCGATTTGCTTCACTCTCAGCACGTGGACGACCCGGCGGCACGCCTTGGCGCCGCATCGGCGCTGGAGAGGATCCTCCTCTCCGGCGTCCACGCCAATTCGTGTGTTCACACCGGCCTTGCGGCCCGCGCGGATACCGCATGGCCTTCGGATCACGACGAGCCGTTGACCGGTCGCGAACACGAGATTTTGGGCATGATCGCGGGCGGTGCGTCGAACGCCGAAATCGGTCGTGACTTGTATATATCGAGGAACACGGTCAGGTTTCACGTCAGCAATATCCTGCGCAAGATGTCGGTGAACAATCGCACTGCGGCGGTCGCGAAGATGACAACCGGCATCGGCGCGCGCTAGCACCTCTCCACCGGTTCGCCCCCGTCCCGGTACACCAAACGGCCGATATGCGTTCCGCTGCTCGACGCACCGAAGTCCTCCGGCCGTGATTCGGCCGGAGGACTTCCGTGGGTGGAAATATTGAGCCGCAGCGAAAGGACCGCCTGCGGATGATGCATATAGAGAGAGAAGGTCAGTGCGCCTCGGCGTGGGTGCCGACACGGACGTATCCGGCGAGGGTGCCGTCGTCTACCTCGGGCAGATTGACAACGATGTTCTCGGGCGTGCGGGTGGTGAGCCAGATGAGTTCCTCGGTGGTACTCATGTTGGCTTCGACGTGCGGCATGAAGGGTGGGACGAAGACGAAGTCCCCTTCCGACATGTCGATATACTCGCTGAAGTTCTCGCCGAAGTAGATTCGCGCCTTGCCGGTGAGAACGTACCCGCCGGTTTCGGCCTCACCGTGATGATGTGGCAGTGACCGATATCCCGGCTCGTTGAAGACCTTCCCGAACCACAGCTTCGTCGCCGGCGTGTGCTGGACGCTGACCCCGGACACCCGCACGGCGCCACCGGATTGGCCCGTGTTCTGCGCTTCCGCCCCCTTGCGAGTTACTACCGGCTTGTCGTGCTCGGCCATGCTCGATTCCTTTCAGAAGACAAACGTTGCTTTTATGCAAGATATGAGTGCCACTGCGGCCGCTCGCGGGCCCGCCTGGTGACGAGTCAGCGCAGCGGCTCGGGGCGTCGGCGGATCATGAAGCTGCTCCGGAAGGTCATCACGGCTTCGCCTCGCTGATTGAGAGCGCTGTAGGCGAAGGACCAGATGCCCTGGTCGGGTTTCTTCGTGGGACGGGCGGCAATGAGCTCGGCTTCGGGATGCAAGGTGTCGCCGATGAGCACCGGACGCAAAGCGCGCACCTCGTCGAGGCCGAGCCAGGCGACGACGTTGTTGAAGTAGCCGGTCTGGGTCGTCAGCCCCAGGGCGAGCGAGAGCGTGAAAGGCCCGTGTGCGATTCGCTGCCCGAACTGGGTGCCGGCGGCGTACTCCTCGTCGAGGTGCAGCGAGACGATGTCGCAGGTCAGCCCGGCCCACTGCACCAGGTGTGCATCAGTGACAGTCATACCGGGGCCACGGAGTACGTCCCCCAGCTCGAGGTCCTCCCACCAGCGATCGGGCTGCCCGATCACTCGGGTGGCAGTGCTGACGTCGTTGATTGTCATCGAAACTCCTCATAGCGCCGGCGCCGCCGGCCGTGTTAACGTACGAGCGATTGTTCGTTTAACACTACGGGCAGCCAACCCGCTGGTCAATCATTTGGTCAAAGCCTTGCACCACGATCTCTGGATGTGACGAGATGCCACACACCACGAAATCCCGCACCTTCTTCGCTGCGGGCTCGGACACGGCCGAGTGGCCAGCGCAACGATCGGCGGTATTACCCGGGACTGCGCGGGGAGTCCGTGCCGTCCCTGCACCGGCGGTTCCCTATCGAGTGAGGAAGTAATGCGACCCCTACGTTCTCTCCAGTTTGTGCCGGCTCATCGTGAGGGCTGGGCACAGAAAGCCGTGCGCGCCGGCGCCGACGCCGTAATCCTCGATCTCGAGGATTCGGTTCCCGAGCCGAGCAAGGCGGAGGCCCGCTCGATGGCAGCCGTCACGATCGACACCCTGCGACGCGAGCACCCCGAGGTGACGGTGCTGGTGCGCCCGAACCCCCTCGATACCGACCACTTCGGCAAAGACCTGCAGGCCGTCGTCCGCGCCGGGCTCGGCGGTCTACTGCTCCCGAAGATCTACGGACCGCGGGAGGTGCTGGATTTCGCGGCCCTGCTCGAGCACTTCGAGATCGAGGCCGCGCTCACCCGCGGCAGCGTCGAGGTGATCCCCACCCTCGAAACCGCGAAGTCGCTGGTGAACTGCGAGTCGATCGCGGCAGCCCATCCCCGGGTCGTATCGTTGATGGTCGCCGCGGCCCGCGATGCCGATGTCTCGCGGGAGGTCGGTTTCGAGTGGACAGCCGAGGGCCTCGAAACCCTGCACTACCGCAGCAAGGCTGTGCTCGCCTGCCGCGCCGCCGGGCTGGCCCATCCGATCGTGGGACTCTGGCAGGAGATCTCCGACCTGGAAGGGCTGCGCCGGTTCGCCGAGGGCAACCGTCGGTTGGGCTTTACCGGGCAGGTCCTCATCCACCCCTCACACATCGAGACGGTCAACGACGTCTATGCGCCGGACCCGAAAATCGTCGACCGCTTCCGCCGCATGATCGAGGCCTTCGAGCAGGCCCAGGCGAACGGCCAGGCGGCGGCACTGTTCGAGGGCGAACACGTCGACATCGCCCACGTCAAAACCGCCCGCGGCGTGGTTGCCCTCGCCGAAACCATCCAGTCGCGCTGACCCATCACCCGACCGAACCTAAAGGACCAGACAAATGAGTGGACTGTACTTCGAAGAGCTCGAACCGGATCTCACCATCCAGCACGCCGTGACCCGCACCGTCACCGAAACGGACAACCTGCTGTTCACGACGCTCACCATGAACGTGCAGCCCCTGCATCTCGATGCCGAGTTCGCCAAGAACAGCATGTACGGCGAGCGCATCGTCAACAGCGTCTTCACCCTCGGTGTCGTCGTCGGTATTCCGGTGCAGGAAACGACACTCGGAACGACGCTGGGCAACCTCGGGTTCGAGGAGATCGCCTTCCCGGCACCGGTGCTGATCGGTGACACCCTGCGCGTGGAGACCCAGATTCTGTCGCGCCGCGAATCGAAGTCCCGGCCGGATACCGGAATCGTGCGCTTCGAACACCGCGGTTTCAACCAGAACGACAAGCTGGTCTGCCGCGTTCAGCGATCCGGTCTGATGCTCAAGAAGCCCGCCGAGGTCGCCGTCTCATGAAGCTGGCGACGCTGCGTTCGAACGGATCCACCGCGGCGGCCAGGATCGACGGCGGGTCAGCGGTCCTGATCGAGCCGTACTCCTCTGTCTCGGAGCTGTTGCGAAACCCGAACTGGCAGCGCATTGCAGCAGAGGCCGCTGGTGCCGTCACCGATCTCGCCGACGCCGACTATGCACCGGTGGTTCCGCACCCGACGAAGATCGTGTGCGTGGGCTTGAACTACGCGAACCACATCGAAGAGATGGGACGGGAACTTCCCCGGTACCCGACCTTGTTCGCAAAGTTTCCCGAAGCGCTCATCGGCGCCTACGACGACATCCACGTCCCTGCCTATGCCGATCAGCAGGTGGACTGGGAAGGTGAGCTCGCCGTCGTCGTCGGCAAGAAGGCGAGGACGGTGCAAGCCTCCGACGCCGGCGAATACATCGCCGGTTTCGCCGTCGCCAATGATGTCACCATGCGCGATTACCAGTATCGGACGCAGCAGTGGCTGCAGGGCAAGACCTTCGAAGGAACGTGCCCGATCGGCCCGACGCTGGTGACCCCGGACGAGTTTTCGCTCGGTGCCACATTGAACACCCTCGTCGACGGTGCAACCGTCCAGTCGGACTCGACCGGCGACCTGGTGTTCACCCCCGCACGGTTGATCGAGTACATCTCACACATCGTCACCCTGCAGGCTGGTGACGTGATCTTGACAGGAACTCCCGGCGGGGTCGGCCATCCGACGGGAACACATCTGTCCGACGGTCAAACGCTCACCACGGAGATCAACGGCCTGGGCACCCTGCGCAACACTGTGCGCGTTGCCGCCCCGGTCCCGGTCGGCTGACACCCGCACCAAGCTCCACAACCGAACATACGACACGGCCCAGCCCTTCCAGTCCGTCACGGACCGGGAGGGCTAGTGGCCGTTGCTCCGCCAGCACCCAGAGCGCGCACAACGGTTCCCACTCTCCGGGCCTTCCGCCGCACAGGCGGCGCACCACCACAGTGGGACGCGAGATTGCTCTTCCACACTGCCGCAACAGAGTTGACGCGAGGCGATAAGGGCAACATGCCACACAGTTTCTGCTGACGCGTGAGCGCCGCGAGCACCCCCAAACTCCCAAGGTTGCGCCATGCCGTAGATCACCCGTTGACGGATGCTGTGCTCTACGCCACAATAGCTAAACGAGCAAACGTTCGTCTGTGTCTGGCACTAAGAAGGAAAATCCATGAACGCTCTGTCTTGTCGTCGTGCGGCCCTTGCCGGAGTTGCCCTCAGCGCGATCCTCAGCGTCGCCGCATGCACCGCCAGTGCGCCGGCAGAATCGGGTAGCAGGTCCGGAGGTTCGACGAGCGACGGTGGCCAGGCCTTGCCGGTCGAGCAGCTCTGCGGCGACCAGCCCCTCAAGATCGCGCACGTCGCCGGTTTCGGTGCCAACTCGTGGCGCAAGATCACGCAGGCCGAACTCACCGACGAGCTTTCCGCCTGCCCGAACGTAACCCTCGAATACACCCAGGCCGACAACGACCTGCAGAAGTACATCACCGCGATCAACTCCTACACCGCACAGGGTTTCGATGCGATCGTCACGTACGACGACTTCGGCAGCCAGGCGCTCAGCGCCCTGAAGAATGCTCATGACTCCGGTGTCGTCGTCGTGCCCTACATTGCCGATCCCGGCGGTGAGGTCGGCGTCGACTACGACGGTTACGTCCAGTACGACTTCGATGTCGAGGGCGACGCGATGGCAAAGTGGCTGGGCGGCCAGGTCCAGCCGGGCAGCAAGATTCTCTTCAGCGGCGGCCTGCCGGGCGGGAGCCCCTCGACGGTCGCCCTGTGGGACGGAATCAACGAGACCTCAAAGGAACTCGGCGATGCCTTCACACCCCTGACCAACGAGCCGCAGCCGTCGAGCTGGGACGCGGCATACGAGCAGCGGGCAATGGCCGGGGCGCTGACCAAGTACCCCGAGATCGATGCTCTGGCATCGGATTACGGTGTCGCATCGAAGGGCGGGCTGCGAGCGTTCATCAACGCCGGCCGGCCTATCCCGCCGCTGGCGACGTCGGCGACCGACAACGAACTCGGTTGCATGTGGTTGCAGTACCACCAGGCCAACCCGGATTTCCAGTTGCTGACCCTCGACGGCACCACGACCGTCGTGCGTATCGCAGCCCGCAAGGCATTGGCCGCGCTCAACGGACAGCCCGATAACGAGCCGGAGAACTTCGAACTGCCGACGTTCGTCGACACCCTGGGCGGCAAGCTCCCGACCTGCCGCGAGGACCTGCCGCCGGACGCCGACCTGTCCTCGGCGCTCTCGCCCGAGCAGCTCTCGGCCGTCTTCCGGTAACGGCTAACGGTCCGGCCAGAGCATGAGGAGTGGTCAACAATGACTCAGCAAGACATCGTCGAGGATGTGATGTACGTGAGTGACCTACAGGTTCAAGAAGATCCGGTCCACAAGATCGCCGATCAGGACATCGTCCTGCGGCTGGGCTCCGTGGACAAGAAGTACCCGGGGGTCCACGCAATCAAGGGTGTCTCGCTCACCGTCCGGCGCGGCGAGATCCATGCGCTAGTCGGCCAGAACGGGGCGGGCAAGTCCACCCTCGTCGGCATTGCGGCCGGTTCGATCACCGCCGATTCGGGGACGGTGGAGATCGGTGGCGTCGCTGCCACCGACCCGTCCCCGGCCTGGTGCCGGGAGCAGGGGCTCGCCATCGTCTATCAGGAGCCGGCGCTTCTTCCGGATCTGACGGTGGCCGAGAACATGCGCCTGAACATGCCCGAAGACCGCCGCCCTTCGGTCGGCGAGCAGGTCGGCTGGGCAGAAGGCATCCTCTCGCGGTGGAGCAGCGTGGCCTCGATCGATCCGCGCACTCCGGTCCGCGAACTGCAGCCCGACGCGCGCTTCGTCGTCGAGATTGCGAAGGCCCTGGCGGAAGAGCCCAAGGTCATCGTCCTCGACGAACCCACCGAGCATCTGCTGCCGCCCGCGGTGGCCGAGTTGTTCCGCCTGGTGTCGGAGTTGATCGACGCCGGTAGCGCGGTCGTGTACATCTCGCACCGGCTCAACGAGGTCAAGCAGATCGCCCACACCGTGTCGGTACTGCGCGACGGCGCGCTGGTCGGAACGTTCGACGGCGCCGAGGTGACCGAGCAGGACGTGGTCAACCTCGTCGTCGGCCGCGAGCTCACCCGCGCGCACACCCGCGCCGAGACCCGCACGACCGCGCTCGGTGACACCTTGCTGGAGGTCACCGGATTCTCCGGTACAGGGTTCGACGACCTGGACCTGACGGTCCGTGCCGGCGAGATCGTCGGGTTCGCCGGTGTCGAGGGTCAGGGACAGCGCGAGGTCCTGCGTGCGCTCGGCGGTTTGGTCGCCGGGCGCGGCACCATCGAACTCGGCGGTCGGGCAGTCAAGACGTCGAGTCCGACCGCGGCACTGGCCGGGGGAATCGCCTACCTTCCGCACGACCGGCACCACGAGGGCATTCTTCCGGGCCTGAGTCTGCGGGAGAACGCCTCGCTGTCGTCGCTGGGGCGGTTGTCTCACCTCGGCGTGCTCTCGCGCCTGCGCGAGCGCAAGGCCACGTCCGAAACGTTCGCGTCGATGCGGGTCAAGGCGCCCTCCGCCGAGGTCGATATCGCCACCCTCTCGGGCGGAAACCAGCAGAAGGTCGTGCTCAGCCGAGTTCTGATGACCGAGTCGAAGCTTATTCTGGCCGACGAGCCCACCCAGGGTGTCGACATCGGCGCCCGCGAGGAGATCTACACCATCCTGCGGGAGGCGGCGGCCCGCGGCGCGGCGATCATCGTGCTCTCCTCCTCTGCTGCTGAACTCGAGCAGCTCTGCGATCGGGTCATCGTCTTCTCCCGTGGCAAGGCCGCGAAGGAACTCGTCGGCGACGACCTGTCCGAGCACGGCATCGCCCAGGCCGCACTCAGTGCCACCGGCAGTCGCAGTCGCGTCGGCACCGCGCTGCGGAAAGTCACCTTCGGCCGGAAGCTGGCCCGCAACGACCTCACTCCCGCGGCGATTCTCGCGATCGCGACCATACTGCTCGCGGGTGTGGCGATCAGCCAGAGCGAGTTCTATCTCACCTCACGCAATTTCGGGCTGATCTTGCCGCTGCTGGCCACCTTGGCGTTCTTCGCGATGGCCCAGCAGGTGGTGATGATGGTTGGGGGCATCGACCTGTCGGTTGGGCCGCTGGCAGGCCTGCTGGTCGTGGTCGGCTCGTTCGTCCTGTCTGCGTACAAGACGCCGATCGGGATGATCATCGGGCTGATCGTGCTCGCACTCGTGGCCGCGGTCGTCGGTCTGGTCAACTGGACCTTGGCGGTGGTCGTCAAGATCAATCCCCTGATCGCCACCCTGGTGACCTATACCGCGATCCAGGGCATCGCGTACCTGCTGCGACCGTTGCCCGCGGGCAAGATCGATCCGATCTTCCTGTCGTACGCGTCCACCAAGCTCGGATTCATCCCGATCATGATCGTCTTGGCGATCGTCGTCGCGGTGCTGCTCGAGTTCGCGATGTACCGGACTCTGTTCGGTATCCGCCTGCGCGCCACCGGATCCGCGCATGCCACCGCAGATCGGATCGGTGTGCGCACCAAGCGGATCACTCTGATCGCGTACGTAGGCTGCTCGGTGCTGGTCGTTCCGGCGGCCGTGCTGCTGATGGCGCAGGCCGGGACCGGAAATGCCAGTATCGGTGACAGCTACACGCTCGCGAGCATCGGTGCCGCGGTACTCGGTGGCGCCTCGATCTTCGGTGGGCGTGGCTCGTTCATCGGTGCCTGCCTCGGCGCGGTGCTGGTGATCCAGATCAATACGGTGGTGCAGTTCATCGGCTTGCCGCTGTACTGGCAGCAGTGGCTGCTCGGTGGGCTGACCATCGCCGCGGCCGCCTTCTACTCCAAGTCCCGAACCCTCGCAGAGCGGAGCTGACGCCGTGAGCGCAATGCACGCACCACAAGCACTCCCGGACACCGAACCGAAGGACTCCGGTTCTCGCCGCTGGACGCCGACCTGGAACGGCACCAGCTCGGTCATCGCGATCACCGTGGCCCTATTCGGCTTCAGCTGGCTCATCGCACCCGGCAGCGTCTCCGGCAGCGCGATCGACTCGCTGCTCCCCTTCGCCGGGATCCTGGCGATCGCCGCGATCGGGCAGACCATCGTGGTCATGCTCAAGGGCATCGACCTGTCACTGCCCGGCATGATGACGATGGCCGCCCTGGTCAGCAGCCAGTACGCCCAGGACCACGGCAGCATCCTCACCGCGTTGCTCATCGTCGCCGCCATCGCCGTCGTCGTCGGCCTGGTCAACGGCATCGTCGTCTCCGCCTTCTCGGTGACCCCGCTGGTGGCCACCCTGGCAGTCAACGCCGTCCTGATGGGCGCCGCCCTGGCCTACTCCGGAGGAACCCCGACCCGCGCCCCTCAGAGCGTGTCCGACTTCGCACTGGAAAAGTCGATCGGTGTCTCCAACACGGTGTGGCTCGCGATCGCGCTGATGATCGTGACCGTCTTCGCAACCGACCGCACCGCCTGGGGACGCCGGGTGATCGCCGTCGGGTCGAACGAGCGCACCGCCCACGCCGCGGGTGTGCGCACCGCGCGGATCAAGATCAGCGGATACGTCGCCGCCGCGCTGTGTTACAGCGGTGCGGGGGTCCTGCTGGCCGGGTATGTGAGCACACCGAACACCAACGCCGGCACCAGTTACCTCCTGCCGGCCGTCGCGGCGGTCGTCGTCGGCGGCACCGCCCTCACCGGTGGCCGCGGCAACATCATCGGCACAGCCGTCGGAGCCCTGTTCCTGAGCCAGCTCACTCAGCTGGTGCTCTCCCTCGGCGCACCGTCCTCCACCCAGTTCCTCGTCCAAGCCGTGGTCATCGCCGTTGCGGTGGGAGCACAGCAATTGGACCTGCGCCACATCCTCCACCGCCTGAATCCTCGAAAGGATCTTTCATGAGAGACATCGGTCAGCGACTGAACGGCAAGGTGGCGTTCGTGACCGGCGCCGCCCGCGGCCAAGGCCGGTCGCACGCCCTCACTCTCGCGGGCGAAGGCGCGGACCTCATCCTGCTCGACTCGGTACGCCCGATCGACCAGGTCAGTTACGCGATGCCCGAGCACGCGGACCTGAAAGAGACCGCCGGCCTGATCGAGGACCTAGGCCGCAGGGCGGTCGTGATCGAAGCCGACGTCCGCGACGAGTCGATGATCGACGCGGTCGCCTCTGCCGCCGCCGAACTGGGACGACTCGACATCGTCGTCGCCAACGCCGGCGTTCTCGGCGCAGCCAAACCCTCCTGGGAGCTCACCCGTGCGGAATGGGACACCCTGATCGACATCAACCTCACCGGTGTCTGGCAGACGATGAAGGCGGCGTTGCCGCACATCATCGCCGGTGGTCGCGGCGGGTCGATCATCGCGATCAGTTCCATCGCCGGTATCCGCGGAGTCCCGCACGTGGCGCACTACAGCGCCGCCAAGCACGCGCTAGTCGGATTGGTAGGTTCTGTCGCGAACGAGGTTGCTCCGCACAACATCCGGGTCAATACGGTGCATCCGACCAACGTCCGCACCGACATGATCGACAATCCGACGGCAGCGAAGATCTTCCGTCCGGACCTCGAGAACCCGACCCTCGACGACGGTATCGACGTTCTCGGGCGCATCAACCTGCTCCCGGTGCCGTGGGTCGACTCCGCCGACATCTCCGAAGCCGTCCTGTGGCTGGCCTGTGACGAGTCCCGGTATGTGACCGGCACAGCGCTGCCCGTCGATGCCGGGATGCTCGCAAAGTACCCCGGCTGACAATCCCACATTTCCACGTCAACAGACCCCAACAGAGAAGGAAAGTCAATGACAGTCAACGGTGGACCGGTCCGCACGATCGCACTGATCGGACGCAAGCCGGGAATGTCGTTCGCCCAGTTCGACGAGTACTGGCGTGAAAAGCACGCCCCGCTCGCCGCGCAGGTGCCCGGCGTGATCCGCTACGTGCAGCGGCACGTCGTTCCGCAGGAAGGTGCCACCGAACCCGACAACGGATTCGGGATCGACGGTCTGGCCGTTCTCGATTACGAGAGCGTCGAGGCGATGGAGGCAGGTTGGGCGTCCGAGGCCGGTCAGGCGGCCCTGGCAGACGTCGAGAACTTCATCGGCAAGCACTACGTAGTGGTCCTCGATGACCACGTCGTCGTCGGCGACGCCTGAATCCGTCGGCGCCCCTTACACGCAGACACTTCAGTTAGGAGCCCGTCATGGATGTGGGCGTAGTTTACTTCTTCACCGATCAGGGGCCGGACCCCATCGAGTTCGGGCAGGCCGCGGAAGGGTACGGATTCGAGTCCCTGTTCGTACCCGAACACACGCATTTCCCGGTGTCCCGGAAAACCGACTACCCGATCCCCTATGGCGGGCCCGAGCTACCCGGGTTCTACCTGCGCACCTATGACCAGATCGTCACGATGTCGATGATCGCCGCGCACACGCAGACGATCATGCTCGGCACCGGAATCTGCCTGCTCGCTCAGCACGATCCGATCGCCAAAGCCAAGCAGATCGCCACCCTCGACCACCTCTCCGGCGGCCGCGTCATCTGCGGCGTCGGAATGGGCTGGAACGTCGAGGAGGCCGAGGCACACGGCGTCGTCTGGAAGCAGCGCTACTCGACCGTGCGCGACAAGCTCAAGGTCATGCAGGCACTGTGGACGCAGGAGGAGGCGAGTTTCGACGGGCCTCGCGCGTCCCTCGCCCCCTCCTGGGCGTGGCCCAAACCCGCGCAACCGAACGGCCCACGTACCTACCTCGGCGGCGGCGGCCCCACCACCATGCGGCACGCCGCCGAGTGGGCCGACGCCTGGTACGTCGTGCCCTCCGCAGAGGATCCGACTCTGTCGAAGACAGTGCCCGAGTTCCGCAGGGTCGTCGAGGAGTCCGGCCGTGATCCCGAATCGGTCGGCATCGCGGTGGCCTCGGCGCCGCCGGATCCTGCACTGCTCGAGAGCTATCGAGAATTGGGGATCGAACGGGCAGTGCTGTGGGTCGATCCGGCAGACGACCCGGGCGAGGGCATGCGCAACCTCGAGACGGTCTCCAACGTCCTCGCGCAGATCTCCTGACAAACCTTCCAGACCTCAACCCTCACAGGAGGACTCCAAACCATGAACACCACTACCGCGGATGTGAGCGTCGCCGAGCTCGCCGAGAGACTGACACGACTCGAAGACGTCCGCGCAATCGAACAGCTCAAGTACCGCTACGCCGGCTTCTGCGACAACGGCTATGACCCGGAAGGTATCGCCGGCCTGTTCGTCGAAGACGGCCGGTGGGTCGTGGACGGCGAGGGTGGATCCATGACCGGCCCCGAGGAGATCAAGGCGCACTTCCGGGCGTTGTCGGACAAGATCGCCTGGGCTTTGCACTACATGATCGCCCCACGTGTGGAGCTCGCCGACGACGGCCAGAGCGCCGTTGGATACTTCTACCTGCTGTGCCTGTGCACCATCGAGAACAGTCAGGACGCCACCAAGAAGGACCCGGTCATCCTGACCATCAACTACACCGATCAGTTCGTCAAGCGCGACGGCACCTGGTATTTCCAGGAACTGCGCGGACGCACCCACCAGGTGTCGAACTGGGACCAGGGCTGGGTCAAGCAGCCCTTCCGCGACTAGTACTGCAACGGCACTTATGGCAGGTGGCCGCGTGTTCGGTAATGACAGATGCGGGCCTGGTGTTGTCGGCGCCGTCGCCAGTTCGACCAGG
>NZ_JBHXWI010000048.1:0-79768 GCF_042671975.1 Rhodococcus sp. NPDC127593
GGCGGCGCCCCCGCCCGCGTCCTGCCGATGATCGAGGACACCGAGAAGACCGGCGACGCCCGCGCCCTGGTCAAGGGCGTCCTCGACCGCAAGGAAAAGCTGATGGGCTTCGGGCACCGCGTCTACCGCGCCGAAGACCCCCGCGCCCGGGTGCTGCGCGCCACCGCCCAACGGCTGAACGCCCCCCGCTACGAGGCGGCCGCCGCCCTCGAGCAGGCCGCGCTCGCCGAACTGCGCGAACGCCGCCCCGACCGGGCCATCGAAACCAACGTCGAATTCTGGGCCGCGGTCATCCTCGACTTCGCCGAGGTCCCGGCGCACATGATGCCCGCGATGTTCACCTGCGGCCGCACCGCCGGCTGGTGCGCCCACATCCTCGAACAGAAGCGCCTCGGCAAACTCGTCCGCCCGGCCGCCATCTACACCGGACCCGCGCCCCGCACCCCCGAGTCCGTCGAGGGCTGGGACCAGATCGCCCACACCAGCTGACCGCCTCCCCCGCCAGAACCAGTAAGGAACAGAAAGTAGCGATGACCTCCACACCGATCATCCCCGCAGACCTCCTGCCCGCCGATGGACGTTTCGGCTGCGGACCCTCCAAGGTTCGGCCCGAACAGCTGCAGTCGCTGGTCGAGGTGGGCTCCTCGGTGTTCGGCACCAGCCACCGCCAGAAGCCTGTCAAGGACGTCGTCGCCAGCGTGCGGTCCGGCCTCGCCGATCTGTTCTCCCTGCCCGAGGGTTACGAGGTGGTGCTCGGCAACGGTGGCACCACCGCGTTCTGGGATGCGGCCGCGTTCGGCCTGATCCGGGAGAAGTCGCTGCACCTCACGAACGGTGAGTTCAGCTCCAAGTTCGCGTCGGTCGCGAAGAACAACCCGTTCATCGGCGACCCGATCGTCGTGTCCGCCGACCCGGGCAGTGCTCCCGAGCCGGTCTCGGATCCGTCCGTCGACCTCATCGGCTGGGCGCACAACGAGACGTCCACCGGTGTCGCGATCCCCGTCTCGCGTCCCGCGGGCTCGGAGAATGCGCTCATCGCCATCGACGCCACGTCCGGCGCCGGCGGTCTGCCGGTGAACGTCGCCGACTCCGACGTGTACTACTTCGCGCCGCAGAAGTGCTTCGCGGCCGACGGCGGACTGTGGATCGCACTGATGAGCCCGAAGGCGCTCGAGCGCGTCGCGGAGATCAAGGATTCGGGTCGCTGGACCCCTGACTTCCTGTCGCTGCCCATCGCCGTGGACAACAGCTCCAAGGATCAGACGTACAACACCCCGGCGGTCGCGACGCTGCTGCTGCTCGCCAACCAGATCGAATGGCTGAACGGCAACGGCGGCCTCGACTGGGCCACCTCGCGTACCGCCGATTCGTCGTCGCGCCTGTACCAGTGGGCCGAGGCCAGCGAATACGCCACCCCGTTCGTCACCGATCCCGCTCACCGCTCGCAGGTGGTCGGCACCATCGACTTCGACGACAAGATCGACGCGGCCCAGGTGGCGAAGATCCTGCGCGCCAACGGCGTCGTCGACACGGAGCCGTACCGCAAGCTGGGCCGCAACCAGCTGCGTGTCGGCATGTTCCCGGCGATCGACCCCGAGGACGTCTCGCAGCTCACGAAGAGCATCGACTGGGTCGTCTCGCAGCTCGGCTGAGTCCCGGCACACACGTCCGTCAGCCCCCGGCACTGCGGTGCCGGGGGCTGACGGCGTTCCTGGTCAGTCCGTGTCGAGGAAACGGTGGAACGGTGCGAGCGCCTCGTCGCCGAGATGCGGTCCGCTGACCTCGATCTCGACGCTCGCGGACTCGAGCACGTCGGCGCAGCCCAGCGCGAACCGTGGGCCGTCCGGGAGAATCCGGGAGAAGTCCGCGGACGACGCCGCGTAGACCACCCGCGTGATGCCGGCCCACACCATCGCCGCACTGCACATCGGGCACGGCTCACCGCTGGCATACATGGTGGCGCCGACGAGGTCGCCGGTTCGTCCCTCACCGCAGGCGGTGGTGATTGCGTCGAGTTCCGCGTGCTCGGTGACGTCGGCGGACGTCGCGACGGAGTTGGCGCCCTCGCTGATCACGTGACCGTCGGCCCCGACCGCCACCGCACCGAACGGTCTGTTGCCCGCGTCGCCCGTCTCGTCGGCGAGTTCGATGGCTCGCCGCAGGTGCGCAAGGTCCACGCCGTCGACATCGCTCTGGCTCATCGACTCAGATCCACTTCTGTTCCGACGCCCCGTTCCCGGGCTCTGTCGATCAGTATGCGCGCGGCGGCGAGGTCCTGGAGGCCGATCCCGAGGGACCGCCTCGAAACGAGGAAGCCTAGCGCGGCCACGACGCCGGGACGGGATTTACCCGCGCGTGTCCTGCCGCGCGGGCTGTCACGAATGAATTACAGTTGCCCAGGTGCAAAGTCGCGAGCCGGCGCGATAAGGAGGTCAAACGTGCGAGAGCTTCGAGTGATCGGTCTCGAGCCCGATGGATCGCACGTCGTGTGCGCAGATGCCAGTACCGGCGAAAAATTCCGGCTTCCCGCCGATGACAAACTCCGCGCCGCATCCCGCGGGGACATCGCTCGACTCGGCCAGATTGAGATCGAAATGGACAGTCAGCTCAGGCCCCGCGAAATCCAGGCCCGCATCCGTGCCGGCGCCTCCGTCGAACAGGTGGCCGACGAGGCCGGTATCCCCCTGGCGAAGGTGGAGCGTTTCGCCTATCCGGTTCTGCTCGAACGTTCCCGTGCGGCCGAGATGGCGCAGGGTGGACACCCGGTCCGCGACAACGGCCCCGCCGTTCCCACTCTCGCCGAGATCGTCACGCAGGCGTTCCGCGCGCGGGGGCACAACATCGACGACGCCGCATGGGACGCGTGGCGCGACGAGGACAATCACTGGGTCGCCCAGCTGCAGTGGCAGGCCGGGCGGACCACCAACGCGGCGCACTGGCGGTATCAGCCGGACGCGCACGGTGGCACCATCGTCGCGCTCGACGACACCGCGTTCGACCTGATCGATCCCGACTTCGGCCGTCCGCTTCGCGGATTGGCGCCGGTGGCGTCCGACGAGCCGGAGCAACTCGAACTCGCCGAGTTCCCCATCGAGGTGGAGGTGCCGACGATCGAGCCCGAGGAGATCATCGAGGCCGACGTCACCGAGGAACCCGAGGACGAGCCCGCCCCGTCCGAAGAGCCCGCCGCACCCAAGATCGCTCCGCACCAGACGAACAACAAGGACAAGCGCGGCAAACCCGCCCTCCCGTCCTGGGACGACGTCCTGCTCGGTGTCCGCAGCAGCGGACGCTGACCGTCTGCGCGGTGAGCAGGCCGGAAACACGGTCGGGGTCGTACTCTTTCAGGAAGACACCGGAAGAGAGGGATGACCGTGGGGGCGAAGGTATCAACGATCTGGTACGTCGACGTCCCCGACCCTGCGGCTGTGCTGCGCGGCCACCCGGAGCCTGATCTCGACGCGGCGCAGCGGCTCGCCTCCCGCCTCTATCCCGATCTGACGGCCACCCCCACCGGCCCGGTTCCGCTGGCCGAGGCCACGCGGCTCGATGCCGCCGGGACCGTGCACATCGGTTCCTACCCCGGCATCACCGTCGTGTGCGGGCCCGATCTGGCCGTCCCCCGACCGTCGACTCTGCCCGAAACACGCGTCCGGCCCACCGAATTCGCGAAGACGTACTACGTGGCGTCAAGGCCGGACATCGCGTGGGGCTCGTTCGCGATGTGGGAGGACGGGCACCTGACGCGGTCATTCAGCGCGACGCCGGTCCACATCCACGAGGACCTCGGCATCCCGTTGGTGTGGGAGAGGCCGTTCTGGGCGGGCGACTTTCCGCTGAAGCATCCGGCGGGTGTCCTGCCCGACCCGCAGTCGTTGCCGTTCCACCCGCAGCAGTTCGCCGAGGGCGCCAACCGGGAATGGCTGGGGTTCCGGTACACGGGCGCCCCCGAGGGCACCGAGATCGACCCGAAGTCGCTCACCGTGCTCGGCTTCACCGTTCACCCGCCCGGTGAGGGTCCCGAGGTCGAGCCTCCCGCCGAGGTGGAACAACCCGCCGCGGCCACCCACCCCACGCCTTTAGCCGCTCCGCCACCGGCCGCCCGGAAGGGTGGACTGCTCCGCCGCTATTTCGGCTTCTGAGTGGTCGATCCCGGACTACGCGGCGCCGACGAGCATCGCGATCCAACCGGCGAGCACCCCGGCCGCGGCGCCGTACACCAGCCACCGCCACACCGGTGTTCGGCGTAGTCGCCACGCCGACGGCGCCACCCCGGCCACCGCGACGAGTTCGAGGAACACCGCCAGGGCAGGGTTGATCCGGGCGAGCTGCGAGCCGAAGGCCATGATTGCGACCGCCACCACGACGGCGGCGAACCCCGCCACGAGAAGTCCGGTGAACCACGGCGTTCCCGTCTGCGGCGGATACGGGGAATGAGGGTGCAGCATTCTCACCGACCCGTGCGGACGCGCTCGTAGAACGCCATCGCCGCCGCCGTCGCGACGTTGAGTGAGTCCGTTCCGGGTGCCATCGGGATGCGGGCACGAATGTCCGTGGCCCGCATGGCGTGTTCGGTGAGGCCGGGGCCTTCCGCGCCCAGCAGCAACGCCACCTTCTCCCCCGTCATCGCCTCGGCCAGTGTCACCGCCTCGGGATTCGGGGTCAACGAGATCAGCTGGAAACCCCTCTCCCGCAACGCGTCCAGGTCGTGCGGCCACTTCGTCACGTGCGCGAACGGGACCCGGAGAACGTGCCCCATCGACACCCGGACCGCCCGGCGGTACAGCGGGTCGGCGCAGCCCTTGCCGAACACCACGGCGTCGACGCCGAGCCCCGCCGCGTTGCGGAACATCGAGCCCAGGTTCTCGTGATCGTTGACGCCCTCAAGCACCGCGACCGTCCGGGCGTGCTCGAGCACGTCCGACACTTCGAGGGGCGCGGGGCGGCGCGCCGCCGCGAGCACACCCCGGTTGAGATGGAACCCGACGACCTCGGCCATGACGTCCGACGTCGTCCGGTAGAACGGCACGTCCACGTCCGCGAGGTCGCCTCTGAGTTCCTCCAGACGCCGATCGACGCCGAGCAGCGCGATCGGGTCGAACCGGGACGCGAGCAGGCGCTGCGCCACCAGCACACCCTCCGCGATCACCAGGCCCTTGCCCTCGGGGAGGTCGGGACGGCGGTCCGAGGAATTGAGATCGCGGAAATCGTCCAGCCTGGTGTCGGCCGGATCTGTTATGTCGATGACGTGAACCACCGGTCCATCGTGCCGTATGCGGGGCGTCACAGCGTTGACTCCCCTCCACCGAACGCGAAAGCTCGAAGGAATGAAGCAACTGCACGGACGCACGGCTCTGGTGACCGGCGCCTCCGGCGGTCTCGGCCGCATCGTCGCCCTGGCCCTGGCGCGCGAGGGCGTCGCCGTCGCCGTGTCCGGCCGACGTGAGGACCGACTCGCGGAAGTCGTCGGAGAACTGCGTGCGCTCGGTGTGCGCGCCGAGGCCGTGCCCGCGGACCTGAACCGACTCGGCCAGCTCGATTCGCTGATCGAACGCGCCGAGGCGGCAGTCGGTCCCCTCGACCTCCTCGTGAACAACGCCGGCGTGGAGAACGTCTCGGCCTTCACCCGACTCGACCCCGGTGAGCTCACCGCGATGGTCGATGTGAATCTCACCGCGCCACTACTTCTCACGCGCCGAGTGGTGCCCGGGATGCTGGGCCGCGGTCGCGGTCACGTGGTGTTCATCTCGTCGCTGGCAGCGAAGATCGGTCCGGCGTACTGCGCGCCGTACGCCGCGACGAAGGCCGGGCTGATCGGTCTCACCCAGTCGCTGCGGGCGGAGTACGCAGGCTCGCCTGTCGGTTTCTCCGTGGTGTGCCCCGGATTCATCGCGGGCGACGGCATGTACCAGCGGATGACGGAACGCGGAATCAGGGCCGGCCGGATCACGGGCGAGACCAGCACCGACAAGGTCGCCGCCGCCGTGATCCGGGCAATCCAGCGTGACCGGCCCGAGATCGTCGAGAGCGGAGCACCGATCCGCCCGCTGCTCGCCCTGGCGCAGATCGCGCCGCGACTCGTCGAACGGGCGGCCGCGAGATTCGGCGCCACCGCGATGTTCCGGCGGCTGAGCGAGGACCGCGGCAGGGTGGAGCCGGGCGGTTGACCGCCGGCGGGGTTGTCCGAGTCGCGTATCCGGGGCCGGGCACTCACCTAGGCTCGCGGGCGTGAGTCATTCCACGCCGACGGTCGGTTCGCCTGCGGAACTGGCGCGGGCGCTCGACGCCACCGGCTACCTCGCCGACGACGGCGTCGCGATGGCCGCGTTTCTCGCCATACGTATGGGACGTCCGCTGTTCTGCGAGGGCGAACCCGGCACCGGCAAGACGTCGCTCGCGACCGCGTTGTCGGAAGCGTTCGGTCTGCCGCTGATCCGCCTGCAATGCCATGAGGGCATCGACGCGGCGCAGGCGCTCTACGACTGGGACTTCCCTCGGCAGTTGCTGCACCTGCGGACGCTGGAGGCGGCGAGCGACGGCATGCTCGAGGCCGACACGGTCGAACGCTCGCTGTACACCGAGCGGTTCCTGCTGGCGCGCCCCTTGCTGCGGGCCCTCACCGAGGCGCCGTGCGTGCTGCTCGTCGACGAGATCGACCGCGCCGACGACGAGTTCGAGGCATTCCTGCTGCAGGTACTCGACGAGAATGCCGTCACCATCCCCGAACTCGGCGAGGTGCGGGCGGCGACACCGCCGCTGGTGGTACTCACCTCCAACCGCACCCGCGAGGTGCACGACGCCCTCAAACGCCGCTGCCTGTATCACTGGCTCGAACACCCCGATCTGGCGCGGGAAGTCGCGATCCTGCGCCGCCGCATCCCCGGCATCGGGGCCGAACTCGCCGGCCAGGTCGCCCGGGCCGTCCACGCCCTGCGCGAGATGGAACTACTCAAGCCGCCGGGAGTGGCCGAGTCGCTGGACTGGGCCCGCGCATTGCGGGAACTCGATCGGGACGTGCTGGACGCGGAGACTGCCGCCGCGACGCTCGGGGCGGTCCTCAAGTACCGCGAGGACCTCGAACGGGTGGCCCGTGCCGGACTGGACCGTCTCCTGGCGGGGTGAGAGGTATGTCCACGACCCCGGACGTCGGCGACCCGCTCGTGGGCATCGCCGGGTTCGCCCACGCCCTCGCGGCGGCGGGACTGTCGGTCGCGTCGGACGCCGTCGCCGCGTTCACGCGGGCCCTCCGCCAGGTGGATGTGGGCGATCCGACTCAGGTGTACTGGGCGGGTCGTGCGACGCTGTGCCGCGGTCCCGACGACATCCCGCGGTACGACTCGGCGTTCGCGGGCTGGTTCGGCGGTACCGTCCCGGCGCGCACGCCGCGGTCCGGGGAGCAGCCGCGCCGCGCCGGAACGGCAGCGCTGACCAGGACGGACGGCGGCGACACCGGTGGCGACGCGCCGCATCTGCGGGTCGCCGCGGACGACACCGAGGTGTTGCGCCACCGCGACATCGCCGACCTCACCGCGGCCGAGCGGGCGCACCTCGCCGAGCTGATCGCCTCGCTGCGCCCGCGGCCCCCGACCCGCCCGGCCATCCGGATGCGGCCGGCCCGCCGGGGCGCCGTGGACCCGCGGCGCACGGTGCGGGGCATGCTCGCGGCGGGCGGCGAACCGGTGCGACCGAGCCACCACCGCAAGGCCACCCGGCCACGCCGGATGGTTCTGCTGATCGACGTGTCCGGATCGATGAGCCCGTACGCCGATGCGCTGCTGCGCTTCGCGCACGTCGTCGCCCGCGGCAACCCCGCAGGCACCGAGGTGTTCTCGCTGGGCACCCGGCTGACGCGGCTCTCCCGGGCGCTGCGGGTCCGCGACGCGGAAGTGGCGCTCGCCGCCGCGGGCCGGGCCGTGCCCGACTGGGCGGGCGGCACCCGCCTCGGCGAGACGCTGCGCGCGTTCCTGGACCGCTGGGGCAGGCGGGGCGTGGCCCGCGGCGCCGTCGTGGTGATCTTCTCCGACGGCTGGGAGCGCGGTGACCCGGCCCTGCTCGCGGAACAGATGGCTCAGCTGCGCCGGCTCGCGCGCACCGTGCTGTGGGTGAATCCGCACGCCGGCGCGGACGGGTACGAGCCGGTGCAGTCCGGGATCGCGGCCGCCCTGCCGTACGTCGATCGTCTGCTCGCCGGCCACAGTCTCGCGACACTGCAGGAACTGCTCGAGGTCGCGCGCCGAACGTGACCGATCCGGAACCGGTTCCACGATTTCGGGTGTTGTTCGCGCTCCGTCGGCGCAGAGTAGGACGTATCACCTGAGGCTCCCGGCTTTGGAGGCGCGATGCGCATCACTGTCACCGTCGACGGAACGGCATACACGGACGAGGTGGAACCGCGACTGCTCCTCGTCCACTATCTTCGGGACCGGCTCGGCAAGGTCGGCACCGTCATCGGCTGCGACACCGGAAACTGCGGGGCCTGCACCGTTCATCTGAACGGTCACAGCGTCAAGTCCTGCTCGGTGCTCGCCGTGCAGGCCGACGGCGGCGACGTCCTCACCGTCGAGGGCCTGTCCCGGAACGGGACGTTGCACCCCGTGCAACAGGCGTTCCGCGACAACCACGCCCTGCAGTGCGGCTACTGCACCCCCGGCATGATCATGCAGACCCTCGACCTGCTCGCCGAGGAACCCGACCCGGACGAGCGGACGGTGCGGTTGGGGTTGGAAGGCAACCTGTGCCGCTGCACCGGATACCAGAACATCGTCAGCGCGGTGCAGGATGCGGCGCAGCGGTTGCGCGGCGGCGGCACGGCAGAAACACCGACGGCGGATGCACCGAAGACCGACACCGCGCAGGGAGGTGTGCGATGACCGCCACCGCCGAACCGGAAATCGGCAAGGCCCGGAAACGCAAGGAAGACGAGCATCTGATCACGGGCCGCACCCGCTGGACCGACAACCTCGTCCTCCCCGGCATGCAGCACCTGGCGATCCTGCGCAGCCCGTTCGCGCACGCCCGCATCACCGGTGTCGACGCCTCAGCCGCCCGCGAGATGCCCGGTGTCGTCGCGGTCCTGACCGGCGCCGATCTCGCCGACGAGCAGGGCAGCCTGCCATGTGCCTGGCCGATCACGCCGGACATGAAGTCGCCGCCGGCCCCGTCCCTCGCGGTCGACGGCGTCAACTTCGCCGGCGAGGCCGTCGCGGTCGTGGTGGCGCGCAGCGCCTACGAGGCGCACGACGCACTCGAGGCGATCGACGTCGAGTACGACGAACTGCCGGTCGTCCTCGATCTCGCGGCCGCGGCCGCCGATGGCGCCGACCTCGTGCACCCGGATCTCGGGACGAACGTCAGCGCCACCTGGACCTTCGACTCGGCGGAGGCCGGTACCGGCGGCGACGTCGAGCAGGCCATCCGCGACGCCGAGGTACTCGTCGAGCGCACCTTCCGGCAGCAGCGGCTGATCCCGGCGTTCATGGAACCCCGCTCGGTGGTGGTCGACCCGACCGGCGCCCAGATCACGATGTGGTCGGCCACGCAGATCCCCCACATCCTGCGGCTGATGCTGGCGATGACACTCGGCATCCCGGAGCACAAACTGCGCGTCGTCGCCCCGGATGTCGGCGGCGGTTTCGGTGGCAAGCTTCAGGTGACGCCGGAGGAAGTGATCGCGCTGCTCGTCGCGCGGCGACTCGGCAAGCCCGTGAAGTACACCGAGTCCCGCAGCGAATCGATGGTCGCGGCACATCACGGACGCGACCAGATCCAGAAACTGACACTCGCCGCCCGCCGCGACGGCACCGTAACCGGGATGAAGGTGGAACTGCTCGCCGACATGGGCGCGTACCTGCGGCTGGTCACGCCGGGGGTTCCGATCCTGGGCGCGTTCATGTTCAACGGCATCTACAAGTTCCCGGCGTATCACTTCACGTGCACCAACGTGTTCACCAACAAGGTGCCCACCGACGCGTACCGCGGGGCGGGGCGCCCGGAGGCGACATTCGCGATCGAGCGGATGATCGACGAACTCGCGACCGAGCTGTCGCTGGATCCGCTGGAGTTGCGGGCGAAGAACTGGATCACCCACGAGGAGTTCCCGTTCGACACCGTCGCGGGCCTGACGTACGACTCCGGCAACTACGAGGCCGCCACCGCACGCGCGCGGGAGTTGTTCGACTACGACGGGCTCCGGCGCGAACAGGCGGAGCGCCGCGAGCGGAAGGACCCGGTGCAACTCGGCATCGGAGTGTCCACGTTCACCGAGATGTGCGGTCTGGCGCCGTCGCGCACCCTCGGCGCGCTGGCCTACGGGGCCGGCGGGTGGGAACACGCGGCGATCCGGATGCTGCCCACCGGCAAGGTCGAGGTGGTCACTGGTTCCTCTGCGCACGGCCAGGGGCACGAGACCGCGTGGAGCCAGGTGGTCGCGGATCAGCTCGGGGTTCCGTTCGAGGACATCGAGGTGCTGCACGGTGACACCCAGACGTCGCCGCGAGGCATGGACACGTACGGTTCTCGGTCTTTGGCGGTCGGGGCGATCGCGGTGGTGAAGGCCGCCGAGAAGGTGATCGCGAAGGCCAGGCCCATCGCGGCGCACCTGATGGAGTGCGCCGAGGACGATCTCGAGTTCACCGAGGGCCGGTTCCGGGTGAAGGGCACCGAGAAGGCGGTCGGCATCGCCGATGTCGCGCTCGCCGTGTTCGCCGCGCACGACCTGCCCGAGGGTGTGGAGCCGAATCTGGACTCCGAGGCCACGTACGACCCGGAGAACTTCTCGTTCCCGCACGGCACGCACCTGTGCGCGGTGGAGGTGGACACCGAGACCGGGAAGGTCGGCATCCGCTCCTACGTGTGCGTCGACGACATCGGGCACGTGGTCAACCCGCTGATCGTGGAGGGTCAGGTGCATGGCGGACTCGCCCAGGGCATCGCGCAGGCCCTGTACGAGGAGGCGGTGTACGACGAGTCGGGCACCCTGCTGTCGGGTTCCTTCGCCGAGTACCTGGTGCCGTCGGCGGCGGATCTGCCGTCGTTCACCACGGGCCGCACCGAGACTCCCGCCACCGGTAATCCGCTCGGCGTCAAGGGGGTCGGTGAGGCGGGGACGATCGCGTCCACCCCCGCCGTCGTCAATGCCGTCCTCGACGCCGTCCGCCAGTTCGGGGTACGTGACGTCGAGATGCCGTGTACACCGATGCGGGTCTGGCACGCCATCCGCGCCGCTCAGGGAGGTGCCCGATGATTCCGCCGCGCTTCGACTACGTGTCCCCGACCTCCGTCGAACAGGCGGTGGCCGCGCTCGCCGAGGCCGGGGAGGACGCCAAGATACTCGCGGGCGGCCAGAGCCTGCTGCCGGTGCTGCGGCTGCGGTTGTCTTCGCCGAGCACCCTCGTCGACCTGGGCCGGATCGGTGAGTTGCGCGGCGTCCGCGACGACGGGGACAGCATCGTGATCGGTGCGATGACCACGTACTACGACGTGATCCGCGACCCGCTCGTCCACGAGCACGCGCTGCTGCTCGTCGAGGCCACCCGCACCGTCGCCGATCCGCAGATCCGGCACCGCGGCACACTGGGTGGTGCTCTGGCGCATGCCGATCCGGCCGGTGACCTGTGCGCCCCCGCACTGGCACTCGACGCCACCCTGACCGCCGTGGGTACCGCGGGCAGGCGGAGCATCCCGGTCGCGGACTTCTTCGAGGGCTACTACACCACCACGCTGCGACCGGACGAGATCCTCGTGGACGTGCGGGTTCCCAAGCACACCGGCTGGGAGGCGCGGTACGAGAAATTCAACACGGTCGCGGAGGCGTGGTCGATCGTAGGAGTGGCCGCGACGATCCAGGTCGACGGCGGCACCATCCGGCAGGCCCGGGTGGCGCTGACCAACATGGGGTCCGTACCGGTTCGGGCTCGCGGCGTCGAGGATGCGCTCGTAGGCAATGCCGCCGATCCCGAGCTGATCCGGGCGGCGGCCGAACACGCCGCCGAGGGCACCGACCCGGTCACCGACGGCAACGCCGACGCCGAGTACCGCAGCCACCTCGCGAGAGTGCTGACCCGGCGGGCCGTGGCGACGGCGGTCGGCGTCTGAACGGTTGCGGCGGCCGTCATCGCCGCGGGTCGCGGCTCGCTTCCACGGCCTGCTCGGTGGCGTCGCAGACCACGGGGTGCGGTTCGAGAACGTTGTGCAGTTCGATCACCGGGAGATAGCTGCCGGTGTCCGGTCTGCGCACCGTCACCCGCACCCGCTGGTGCCGCATCAGGTACAGGGCCGCGCCGATCCCGCTCACCAGGGAGATCGCGCCTCCGATCACGAGCGGGGCGCGGGGGTCGAGGACGTCGGCCAGCCATCCCAGAACGGGACTGCCCAGCGGGGTGCCGCCGAGGAAACAGAGCATGTAGATGCCCATCACCCGGCCGCGCATCTCCGACGGCACGGACATCTGCAGGATGTTCATCGCCGCCGTCGTGAACGTCAGCGTGAGCGCGCCGGTCGGGACGAGCATGATCGCGACCAGCACGTAGGTGGGCATGAGTCCCACCAGGATCTCGAAGGCTCCGAAGGCGGCCGCCGCCCCGAGGAATGTGCGCAGCCGCGGCGGGGTCTTGCGTTTCGCGGCGATCGTGGCACCGGCCAGCGTGCCCACAGCGAGAGTCGTCGACAAGAGTCCGTAGGCGTCCGCGCCGCGATCGAACGTGTTGCGGGCGAGAACGGCGAGACTGATCGGGAAGTTCAGCCCGAACGTCGACACCATGAACACCGCCACCATCAGCACCCGCAGGTCGGTGCGGCCCCACACGTAACGGAAACCCTCGCGGACCTGCCCTTTCCCGCGCTGCGCCTGGGGTGCCGTGAACAGGTCGCGGGTGTTCATCATCAGCAGCGCGATCAGCACACCGGTGAACGTGCCCACGTTGAGCAGGAACACCCACCCCGTGCCGATGAGGGTGATCAGCACACCGGAGATCGCCGGGCCGATGATGCGAGCCGTGTTGAATGTCATCGAGTTCAGGGCGATGGCATTGGGCAGCGACTCCTTGCCGACCATCTCGATCGTGAACGACTGCCGCGCCGGCGCGTCGATCGCCGACGCGCAGCCGAGCAGAAACGCGATGAGGTAGACGTGCCACAGGACCACCAGCCCGCCGACGTCCAGCACCCCGAGCACCAGTGCGCACAACGCCATCGACACCTGCGTCGCGATCAGGATGCGCCGCTTGTCGTATCGGTCGGCGAGCACGCCGCCCCACACGGACAGGAACAGGGTCGGACCGAACTGCAGTGCCATCACGATGCCGACGGCGAGCGCATTACCGTTCGACAGCGTCAGGACGAGCCAGTCCTGCGCCACCCGCTGCATCCAGGTTCCGACGAGGGAGACGATCTGCCCCGAGGCCCACAACCGGTAGTTCCGGGTGCGGAGAGCGGCGAACATGCCGGTCTTCGGCTGGGCTGAGGCGGTGGTCTCGGATTCGGGCGGCACACATCCATCTTGCTCCCGGCCCCGGAATCGGAACGACCAGCCCCGCGCGGAACATCGCGGCATCCGTCGTCGACGCGATCGGCTCGCGCAGAAAACTCAGTGACACAGCACCATTCGCCGCGGGGACTACTCCGACTCGGCGACGATGGACGTGATGATGCCGACCGCGTCGCGGAGGGTCTTCAGTTGAGCCTCGTCGAGCCCGGAGAGCCGCTCGTTCATCCACGCCTCGCGGGCGTGGGTCTCGTCGGCGATCAGCGCGTGACCGGCATCCGACAGCGTGACGATGATCTGCCGTCCGTCGGTGGGATGCGGTGCCCGCTCGACCAGCCCCAGTTCGACCAGCGAAGCGATGACCCGGGTCATCGACGGCGGCTGCACCTTCTCACGAGCCGCGAGATTGCCCGGCGTCATGGCGCCGTCGCGGGCGAGGGTGGCCAGAGCAGACAGCTGGGTCAGCGATACCTGGGCGTCGACGCGGCGCCCACGCAGGTGACGCGTGAGGCGCACGACAGCCAGGGACAGGTCACTGGCGAGTGCTCGCGTATCCGTGGTCACGGGAATGACAATACGGGACCGATCCGCCGCCGTTTACGTTACTGCGTCGGTGATCGGACCGACCGCGAAGTAGGCCACGAAGAGAAGCGCCACCACCCACATCAACGGGTGAATCTTCTTGATACCACCGCTCCCAGCATTGAGGACGACCCACGACACGAATCCGACGCCGATGCCGTTGGCGATCGAGTACGTGAACGGCATGACGGCGATGGTGAGGAACGCGGGCAACGCGATCGAGAACTGGGTGAAATCGATGTCGCGGACCTGACCGATCATCATCGCGCCCACCACGACCAGCGCCGGCGCGGCCGCCTCGATCGGCACCACCGAATACAGCGGGGTCAGGAACATCGCGGCCAGAAACAGCAGTCCCGTCACCACATTCGCGAGTCCGGTGCGGGCGCCCTCGGCGATACCCGAAGCGGATTCGACGAACACGGTGTTGGACGACGCCGACGCGCCGCCGCCGACGATGGCGCCGGTGCCCTCGACGACCAGGGCCCGTCCGATGTTGGGCAGATTGCCGTCCTCGTCGGTGAGACCGGCCTCCTTGCCGAGCCCGGTCATCGTGCCCATGGCGTCGAAGAAGTTGGCGAGCACGAGCGTGAACACCAGGAGGCTGGCCGCAAGTACGCCGATGCGGGTGAACGCGCCGAAGATGCTGACGTCGCCGACGAGGCTGAGGTCCGGAAGTTCCGCCAGCACTTCGGGAGCGGCCGGGACGCTGAGGTTCCAGCCCTGGGGGTTCACGCCCAGCGACGGTCCGACGCCGGCGACGGCCTCGATGATCGCGGCCAGCACGGTGGTGACGACGATGCCGATGAGCAGACCGCCGCGCACCTTGCGCACCACCAGGACACCCATCAGCAGCACACCGAACACGAACGTCACGGTCGGCCAGGAGGAGATCGATCCGTTGATGCCCAGGCCGACGGGGACGGTGGTGCCCGCGACGTCCGGGATGCGCCGGACGAACCCGGCGTCGACGAGACCGATGAACGCGATGAACATGCCGATACCGGCGGCGATGGCGGATTTGAGCTCGGCCGGAATGGCATTGAAGACGGCGGTCCGGAATCCGGTGAGCGCCAACACGACGATGATGACACCGTCGATCACCACGAGGCCCATCGCCTCGGGCCAGGTGACCTGCGGTGCGATGGTGACGGCGAGAAGACTGTTGATGCCAAGGCCCGCCGCGATCGCGAACGGATAGTTCGCGACGACGCCGAACACGATGCTCATCAGCCCCGCCACCAGGGCCGTGACCGCGGCCACCTGGTTGACGGGGAGGATGTTGCCGAGGACGTCGGTCTTCGCGACGGCGTCGTCGGGTGAGAAGCTGCCGAGGATGAGCGGGTTCAGCACCACGATGTATGCCATCGCTACGAACGTCACCACTCCGCCGCGGATTTCCGCGCCTACCGTCGAACCACGCTCGGTGATCTTGAAGTAGTTGTCGAGCAGTTTCGGAGCAGCACCCATTGTTCAGTCCCCATCGCCAGAAGTCGCGCGTCGCCCTTGGAGATTAGGGCACCACCGCGAGGGTAGCGTTCATTCGGTGAACGAATCCGCAGATCGCCCACCCCTCACTCAGCGCCTCGCCGACCCGCGACCTGCGCTGATACTGGGAACGCTGGCGTGGGCGGTCGCGATCGTCGTGGTGATCGTCACGGGCGACCGGTGGTCGGATGCGCTTCCGACGTGTATAGCGGGGGTCGTCGTCGGATTCCTCGGCTACGGACTGTTCGCGTTGCAGCGGCGGGCGGCCCGGCGCGGAAGCCGCGGGGCGCAGCAGGGACTGCTCTAGTGATGCAGCAGGGACTGCTCTAGCTCGAGGTCCGGGCGCGGCGGGGCCGGGTGCGGGTCAGCAGGATCCAGAACGCCGCCCACAACGCGCCGAACGCCCACCCGGCGAGGACGTCGGTCATCCAGTGTGCGGCAAGGTAGACGCGCGACAGCCCCACCGCCAGCGTGTACAGCACCAGCAGGAAGACCAGCGCGATCCGGACGTGCCCCACCAGCACGACCCGGAGGGTCACGGCGACGAGAACGCTCGCGAGGATTGCAGTCATCATCGCGTGACCGGACGGGAACGAGAACGACGAGATCTCCACCAGGCGATCCGGCAGTGGCGGGCGCTGCCGTTCGAACAGATTCTTGAGCGTGGTCATCACGGCCAGACCCGACAGCATCGCGCCGGCCACGAGTACGGCTTCGCGGCGACGGTCCTGCAGCAGGAGGGCCGTCGTCAGGACGGTGGACACGATCCAGGCCGCGACCGTTCCTCCGCTGTTGGTGACGACGGTGACGACATCGATCAACCACGGTGTGCGATCTCCGACGGCACTGTCGAGAACGCTCTGGTCAAACGACACCGGCGGCGCCCCACGTGCCTTCGGCCCACGACTCGGAGCAATGGGTGGTCCCCTGCTCGTCCACCCACCACGGGACCGCGATCTCGGTGTCGACCGCGCCGGTGAGCTTCACCGTGAGCCGGGGATGGACGACGACGGGCCCGTGCGGCAGGTCGCGGCCGAGTGCGGCGAAGGCGAGCACCGCGGCCGGTTCGCGTTCCCACGCGGATTCACGGCCGGAGCCGGTGACGGTGCCGCGGATCGCCGCGGACGCGAGGGGAAGGTCCAGCAGGTCGGCGAGAGCCTCGGCGGTGTCCAGGCTCCCGACCACCAGGCGCTCGCGCGGCACCGCGGCGGCCAGCCACGGTGCGTCCAGCACCAGGGCGTCGCCGGGGTCGACGAGTGCACCCGTCAGGCCGCGCACGTGTTCGGGCAGGTGGAGTTCCTCGAGGTCGAGGCGATGTGCGGCCGCGGCCGCCGCGAGCAGGCTGTGTGCCCGCGCGATCACCGCCGGGCTCGGTTCGCGGTCCGGATCGGCCAGTCGGTCCAGGAGTAGCTGCGCGAGTTCGGGAGAGTCGACCGTCGAAGGCGCCAGGGCCGCCGCGAACACGGCGGACTCCGCGTGCTCGACGGGGTCGAGCAGTCCCGCGAACGTCTCGTCCGTGGGATCGCGGAGCAGGCCGAGCACCTGACCGTCCAACTCTGCGTTGTGACGCAGCCACCAGGCCGTGTACCCGGCGCGGTCGGCGAGCAGCGGACGCGTCGACGGATCACGGGCGAGCATCGTCAGCGCCTGCGGCCAGCGGTCCTCGTCCACCAGGTCCAGGTCGCGCACGGCCCCGATCTCGTCGGGATCGTCGTCGAGCGTGTCCCACCAGCGGTCCTCGTCGTCGAGGTCGTGATCGGGGCCGGTGGGGAGTTCGGCGCGCAGCACGGTGAAGCCCCAGCCGACGCCCACGGCGCGGAGGGCGCCCTCCCCCACCCGCTCGGCGAACGCGGCGTCCACGCACGCGAACGGTGAGTCGTCCACCAGGACGTCGGCGAGAGGCGCACCGGGCAACAGCAATTCGTCCGCACCGCGCAACTCCCCGTCGACATCCGGGAGAGGCAGCTGGCCGAGCCACGACGGCAATGTGCCGGGGTCGACCCGCCCGGCGAGTGCGAGCACCGCGGACGACAGTTCTTCTGCCGCCGCCGCGTCGTCGGGGTCGAGATCCTCGATCTCGGCCCGCAACGCCGGATCCGAGAGCAGGTCGACGGCCGTGGCGGTCTTCGCGCCGAGCCTCGACAGCAGCGGGTGCGCGGCATCCGGGTGGACGAGGCGCGTCCAGTCGACCCCCAGGACACCGTTGATGTCGTGACCCAGCAACACCGTTCGCGGACCGGTCACCGTGCGGCCGTCGGACAGCGGAACCGGGATCGACGCCAGTTCCTCCGCCGCGAGGGCGTCGACGGCCAGCGGTTCGAGCGCCGCATACAGGCGCTGCCACCAGGACGGTGTCCGTTCGATGCCACTGAGAAGTTCGGTGAGGCGGGCCAGGCCGAGGCGGTGGGCGTCGACGGCGGCCAGCGCGGGCGCCCAGCGCGGCCCGGACAGATCCGGGACGACCAGGCCGTCGACGATTTCGGCGAGGAGTTCGGCGAGTTCGTCGGTGAGACCGGGGACCACGGACGCCCGAGCGGGGGCCTTGTTCGTGCCGTCGACGGTCGGCAGCCAGGGCTGCTCCCGGAGTTCGGCGACGAGATGGTCGCGCAACGCCGAGTCCACCTCGCTGCGTGCGAACGCGGGAACGGGAACCAGCGACAGTCGCTGCTCGGGCGGCACCGCGGCCACGAACTCGGCGTATCCGGACGCCAAGTCGCCGGTCGATGCGCCGGGCAGGATGCGCCTGCGGTCGGGTTGCATGGCGATGTCCGCGACGAGGATCGCGGGTATCGACAGTTCCTCGTCCGACCGTGTGGGGGCGCGCAGGACGTCCTCCGTCACGGGTGAGACGACGCCGTCGCGGACCGGGACGAGCCAGCGTGCGCGCCCGGACTCGTACTGCCACCAGCGGTCGTCGCCGATCGCGACCTCGGTCAACCCGGAATCGAGTGGTCGTTCGCGGCGGCGGAACTGCTTGTCGCCCACGGAGATCGAGACGAGCGCCGGCAGTTCGAGCAGAAGGTCGGGTGCTTCGCGGGCCATGTAGGCGAGCAGCGACTCGCCGTCCACGTCCTCGCGCAGCGTCAACACGACTTCCGACGCCGCGCCTGCGGCCGGGCGGTTCTCCGTCGGCCACGCCAACCGCAGGGCGGGCACGTCCGCTCCCGGGTCCGCACCGTCGAGTTCCCGGAGCTCCGACCTCGTCCGTTCCGCGGAGAACAGCACCGAACCGGACGTCGACCGCAGTTCGATCTCGTCGCTCACCGACAGCACCGCCGTGAAACCGACACCGTAGCGGCCGACGGTCGTCCCGGATTTGTTCGACGCCCGCAACGCGACCAGCGCCTGGACTCCCGGCTCGTCCAGCGGCGTGCCCGTGTTGGACACGCTCAGGACGCGTCCGTCGAGTTGCACGGACAGCTCACCGGGCACTTCGGCGCGGGCGGCGGCGTCGGCCGCGTTCTGCGCCAGCTCGGTGAGGAGCCGGTCGCGGTAGCCGGCGCGGGCCAGATCGGATTCGGCCGCCGCGTCCTCCCGCAGACGGGTCGGGGACGTGCGCCACGCCAGGAGCGTCGAATCCCTCAGGGCGGCGGTGCCGAAAGGATCGGTCAGCTGGTCGATGCGGATTCCTCGGCCTCGGTGACCTCGGCAGCAGCTTCGGGCCCGGTCTCCGTCTCGGCGACGGCCCGCTCGACGACCTCGACGGCACCGTCGTCGTACGCGTCGTATTGCGGCGAACCGGCACCCGTAGGCAGCAGGGTGTCGGAGTGGGCGCCGCATCCGTAGGTGGCGTCGACCACGTGCCCGTCGGCGGCCATCTCGTTGCCGCACACCCCGAACGACGCGTGCAGCGAGCCGGCGAGCGGGAGGTAGAAGCCGCACAGCCCACACGTCGACGGCGCGGCCCTGGCCATCTCGGAATCGGGTCCGAAGTCGCCGTCGTGCCAGCGCTCGGCGGCGTCGATGCGACCTTCGAGGCTCATCACCTGCTTGCGGCCCAGGCCGAGTTCGAGGGCGGCCTCGTCGATCTCGGGGTCACCCGTCGCGACATAGCCGGGGACGAGGCGGGGGTCACCGGCCGGCGGTGCCAGCAGATCGCCCGCGGACAGGTCGCCGGGGCGAATGCGCTGGTCCCACGGAATCCACTCGGGTGCGACCAGCGCATCGGGTCCGGGGAGGAGGGCCAGTTCACTGACGGTGGCATGGTCCGCTTCGGGATCGGCAGCCACCACCACCGCCCATTGCCAGCCCCGGTAGCCCGGAAGGTCCGCAACGAAACGGTGAGTCGCGGCGCACGCGTCGTCGGACGTGACGCCCAGGTAGTCGCCGACTCCCCCTTCCTGCAGTTCGACCACAGCGGTTCGGGCGAGCTCGACGGCGTCGGTCAGTACGGGACGCGCCACTGCGCGCTCGTCGGAAGAAGCAACACTCACACCACCAGTTTGCCGCACCACCGCAAGTGCGTGCCCACCTGGGCTGTCATGCTGGTCCGATGACAGGCCGGAGGCACCTCGTCCCAGCCCTGCTTGCGGTGGCGTGGATGGTCACCGCGTGCTCCCCGCAGAGCCCCGTGGCGGCGGGCGCGTCCGACGCGGACCTTCGCGCGGAGATCCTCCGCACCCTCGACCACGACCCGAATGCGTTCACCCAGGGACTCGAGATCGACGGCACGCAGTTGCTCGAGGGCACCGGCCGCCCCGGCGAATCCTGGGTGCAGGCCACCGACCTCGACGGCGGCACCGTCCGGGTTCGCGCGGAACTGCCGTCGCCCCTGTTCGGCGAGGGCATCACGGTGAGCGGCGACACGGTCTGGCAGCTGACGTGGCGAGACGGGGTCGCCGTTGCCCGGGATCGCGCGACACTCGCCGAACAGCGGCGGGTCCCGTTCGACGGCGAAGGGTGGGGCATCTGCGCGCTGCCCGACGCGCTGGTCACGAGCGACGGATCACCCACACTCACGTTCCGCGACCCGGTCACTTTCGAACCCCGGCGCACCGTGCAGGCGGTGCAGAACGGAAGCCCGCTGGGCCGCCTCAACGAACTCGAATGCGCGGACGACGGCGCGATCTACGCGAACGTCTGGACCACCGACACCCTCGTCCGCATCGATCCCACGGACGGGCGGGTCACCGCGGAGGTCGACGCCTCGGCCCTCCGCGACGCGCTCCCACCCGGCCCGCGGGACGTCGACGTCCTCAACGGCATCGCCCAGATCCCGGGAACGGACCGCTTCCTCGTCACCGGAAAGTACTGGCCGCGCATGTTCGAGGTGCGGTTCGTTCCCTGACAGGCCGATCTGACCAGCATTGGCCGGGGTTGCTGTGGTCGCATGTCTCCCGACTAGGACAGAATTAGGGAGTGACCGGACCGCGCGAACCCCACGAGCCTGACGGCGGTCGGGCTCCTGACGAGAATTCCGGGCCCCCCGTTCATCCCGGCTTCGACAAATACCCGCCGGCCGCACGCTCGGGAGGTCGACGGACACCGCTCCCACCCCTTCATCCGGTCGGCGGCGGGCAGCGTCCCCGTTCCGACGAGGAGCGGGCGGACGCCCCCAAGGCGCCGCCGATGCCTCGCAAACTCACCGTCACCCGGGTCGCGGCGATGCGCAGCCGGGAACTCACCAACAAGGGCATCGCGACGTTCCATCGCGCGGCCAAGGCGGACGGTGCCGACAAGTCGGGGCTCACCGCGCTCACGTACGCGGTGATGGCCAACAACGCGACCGACGCGGCCATCGCCGTCGCCCTGGCGAACACACTGTTCTTCTCGGCCGCGACGGGCGAGGACAAGACGAAGGTCGCGCTGTATCTGCTGATCACCATCGCCCCGTTCGCCGTCATCGCTCCGCTGATCGGTCCGATGCTCGATCGGCTTCAGCACGGCCGTCGCGTCGCACTGGCCACGTCGTTCGGCCTACGGACGATCCTGGCGATCGTTCTCGTCTTCAACTTCGACAGCTGGGTGCTGTATCCGGCCGCGCTCGGAATGATGGTGCTCAGCAAGTCCTTCTCGGTGCTCAAGAGTGCGGTCACACCACGTGTGCTGCCACCGGAGATCGACCTCGTGCGGGTCAACTCCCGGCTCACCGTGTTCGGACTTCTCGGCGGAACCATCGGCGCCGGCGCCCTCGCGGGTGGTCTCGCCATGGCCACCGGGTCCGTCGGCGCACTGTGGCTGGCGGCCGTCATCACCGCCCTCGGCGCGTACCTCAGCATGCGGATCCCGTCGTGGGTCGAGGTCACCGAAGGCGAGGTCCCCGCCACCCTCACGTACCACGGCGACGAACACCCGACCGAGGTCATGGGACGCACCCGCGTGCTGCAGCCCGAGGCCCCCGCGAAATCCGGTAAACGCAGACAACCGCTGGGCCGCGCGGTCATCACCGGGTTGTGGGGAAACAGCACCATCCGCGTGCTGACCGGATTCCTCACGCTGTACATCGCGTTCGTCGCGAAGTCGAGGACCGACCACGAGCCGCTGGTGCAGGCCGCGATGCTCGGCCTGGTCGGCGCCGCCGCCGGCATCGGCAACTTCGCCGGCAACGCCGCGGGCGCCCGGATCAAGCTCGGCCGCCCCGCCCTCATCGTGCTGCGCTGCACGGGTGCCGTGTGGATCATCGCCGTCCTCGCCGCGATCACCGACAACCTGCTGACCGCCGCCCTGGCCACCCTCGTCGCGTCGGCGGCCAGCGCCCTGGCCAAGGTGTCGCTGGACGCGTCGCTGCAGCACGACCTGCCCGAGGAATCGATTGCCTCCGGATTCGGAAGATCGGAGACGGTCCTGCAGCTGAGCTGGGTCGTCGGCGGCGCGCTGGGCGTCCTCCTGCCCACCGAATACTGGATCGGGTTCTCGGTGGTCTCTGCCGTCATGACCATCGGGCTCGTCCAGACCGTCCTCACGTACCGCGGGAGCACCCTCCTGCCCGGGCTCGGCGGAAAACGCCCCGACCTGGCCGAACAAGAAGTGTCCGAGCCTCACTCGACCCACCGGGCCGACCGATCGACAGGAAATGTGAAGTAAGTGAGAATGCAGGCGCGAACCAAGAAGATCCTGGCACTGATTGCTGTGGGCCTGATGGTGGTCCTGGTGGCCTTCGTCGGAGTCCTGTACGCACTCGTCCGCAACTCCTCGCCCCGCCTGCCCGAGATCACCGCCTTCGCGCACAACCGGGCCGAGCAGGTCCCCCCGCTGGCGTACTGCAACCTGTATCTCGAGGACTGCACAACCGGCGACCTCGCCGAACTCGACGTGCCACCCGGCTCCTCGCTGCAGCTGTCGCTGCCGCAGGAGATCGTCGATGCACCGTGGCGCATGCTCGTCGTGTACCAGGACGCGTCGGGTCAGGTCGTCGTCCAGCAACAGGCCCACCGTGCCGGTGAGACCCGCGCCGTGACCGTGCCCTCCTCGGAGGACCTGCAGCTGGCCGGCGTCGAGATCCAGCTACCCTCCGCCGTCGTCGACGAGCAGGGGCTCACGCAGGCCCGGGCGGCCTGGTCGATCAAGACCGCCTAGAACGACACACGAAGAAGGCCCCTGCGCCGAAGCGCAGGGGCCTTCTCGTCGTTCGTCGGATCAGCTGTCGAGCTCGCGCGCGACGGCCCGGACCACCTCGGAGATGCGCTGGGCGGTCTTGCGGTCCGGGTACTTACCCTTACGCAGGTCGGGCTGAACCTTCGCCTCGAGCAGCGTGATCATGTCCTCGACCATGCCGTGGAGTTCGTCCGGCGTGTGCTTCTTGGCGGATGGCTCCTTGCGCGCGGCGTTCTGACGCAGCGACGGCGCCGGGTCGAGCACCTTCAGGCTCAGCGCCTGGGGTCCACGTCGACCGGCGGCCATACCGAACTCGACACGCTGGCCGGCCTTGAGGCCCTCGACGCCCTCGGGAAGAGCGGACGAACGCACATAGACGTCCTCCCCCTCCTCCTGCGACAGAAAGCCGAAGCCCTTTTCGACGTCGTACCACTTCACCTTGCCGGTCGGCACCGCGTTCACCCGCTCATCACTTGGAGTGCAGTTGGTTGCACTTGGTATGCAAAACAGCGCGCCCCACCTCTGGTGCGGGACGCGCAGTGCCCACAGTCTACCTTGGGCGCACCCCCTCCGGCATCCGGGTTTCCAGGCACTATCGTTGCTGGTGTGGCCCACGAATCGACTCCTTCGAGCACTCCTCACACACCCCGGAGGGGCGACGGACTGCTGCGTGTCGCACTCGCCCTCTTCGCGATCGGCTTCGTGGCGATCGTGGCGATTTTCCTGACCCCGGTGCTCTCCGATTCCGACCCGGGTCTCGTTCTCTATCTCATCGCCCTCGCGTGCCCGATCGGATTCCTCCTCGGAATCGTCGCGGCACTGAGGCAGGGCAGACGCGCGCGCTGACACACCCGACCACCGACCGATGGGACGATCATGAGAATTCTGCTCAACATCATCTGGCTGATCTTCGGCGGTCTGTGGCTGGCGCTGGGGTATTTCGTCGCCGGAATCCTCTGCTGCATCCTGATCATCACGATCCCGTTCGGCATCGCGTCGTTCCGGGTGGGCGTCTACGCGCTGTGGCCGTTCGGGAAGACCGTGGTCGACAAGCCGACGGCCGGTGTGGCCTCGCTGATCGGCAATGTCATCTGGTTCATCATCGCTGGTCTGTGGCTCGCGATCGGGCACGTCGTCACGGCAATCGCCATGGCGATCACGATCATCGGGATCCCGCTGGCGGTCGCGAATCTCAAGATGATTCCCATCTCGCTCATGCCGCTCGGCAAGGACATCGTCGACGCGCCCCAGTGATGTGAGCTTCCTCACATAACGACCCGGTAACGGAAGGGCAACAGCTCGGCGATGGACACGTCTCGTCGCCACTAGCTGGGAAGAGTCTCTGCGCGCCCAATGAGGCCCCGCAACAGGCGAAGACACTCCGCGTTATCAAATGGTGACACTGAGGCCTCGGCCCGTTACCGTCGTCACCGGCCGAGGAAACATCGGCCACGTCCGGCCCGCCGCGCCAAACCTCGTCCCGCGGGTACCGGAGTCCCGACGAAGCATTCCAGGGACGAGGACGGGGGACCCAAAGTCCTCCAGGGAACGCAAGTTCTCAGACGGACACCGGTCCGAATGTGCCTCGCACACTCGGATCTTGGGGTGAAGCCAGACCCTCTCCAGCCAGGAGAGGCGAGGCCGGGCGACCTCTCAGCCCGAACCCGACAGCTGACCTCGCAGGCGCGTGTGGAGAGGATCTCGACCACTATGAGCGGACGCCATCGCAAGCCCACCACCACCGGCCGCACCGTCGCCAAGGTCGCCGTCACCGGCGCCATCATGGGCGTCGCCGGCGCAGCCTTCTCGGGCACCGCGAACGCGGCACCCGACTCCGACTGGGACCGCCTCGCGCAGTGCGAGTCCGGCGGCAACTGGGGCATCAACACCGGAAACGGCTTCCAGGGCGGACTCCAGTTCTCCCCGAGCACCTGGAACGCACACGGTGGAACCCAGTACGCCGCCACCGCCAACCAGGCCTCGCGCGAACAGCAGATCGTCGTCGCCGAGAAGGTCCTCGACTCCCAGGGCTGGGGCGCATGGCCGTCCTGCTCCTCGAGCCTCGGCCTGAGCAGCGCACCCACCCAGCGCAACGCCCCCGCAACCGTGCCCGAGGCCCCCGTGGCGCCGGCACTCCCCGACCTCACGGGCGGCGTCCCCAGCACCAACGGCACCTCGCAGTACGCCGGCGCCGTCGACAACGCGATCGAGGCCGTCAAGGCTCAGGGCATCGAGATCGATCCCCAGATCCTGCAGCTCATCGACGCGAACAAGGGACTGCTCCCGCAGTAACCCGGTAGCTCATACAAGAGGGGCCCTGCACCGATCCGGTGCAGGGCCCCTCTTGTGTCGTCGGGTCAGCGGTTGATCACGGTGTGCGGATGCGCGTACGGCAGCGACTCCGCCGGCAGCGGGAACTCGGTGTCCTCGCCGAACGGGGACAATCCGCCCGCACGGCTCGACGACAGTTCGGTCACGGCGTTATCTCCATCGGCGGTTTCGGGCCACCCGGGATCTACGTACTGCTTCTTCGAATTGTTAGCCACGGTGCCATTTTGACAGGAGCATTCGGCGACGTACAGCCCAGGTCTCTAATCTGATAGTCGATGACCGACACCGACGACACCACCGCGAGCACCAACGGCACCGCAGCCTCGTCCCGCGGCGCCGCGACTCTCGCGGACTGGCTGGCCGCGCGCAGCGACGCCGAACTGACGGATCTGCTCCGCAAGCGCCCCGACCTGGCGGTCCCACCGCCTGCCACGATCGTCGTTCTCGCCGGTCGCGCCGAACAGCGGGCGTCGGTCGCCCGCGCGGCCGACAACCTGACGTCGCTGGACTTCGGCATCCTCGAACTCCTGGCGCTCGAGAGAGCCGACGAGGTCGCCGTGCCACGGGCCACCCTGCAGGACGCGGTGGGGTCGCGGGCGACGAAGAAGACCGTCGACGCCACGCTGGACGGCCTGCGGTCCGTGGGGATCGTCTGGGGTGACAAGACGTCGCTGCGCATCGTTCCCGCTGTCGTGGCCACCATCCCGTGGCGGGTCGGACGCAGCGCCGAGCCCGTCGAGACGCTCGACGAACCCGGGATCACGGCTGCGCTGGCCGGACTGCAGACCGTCGAGCGCGACATTCTCGAGACCCTGTCGAAATCGAGTTCGATCGGACGGACCCGGGACGCGGCCCCCGGAACACCCCCCGACCGTCCGGTGCAGCGACTCCTCGCTGCCGGGCTGCTGCGGTGGATCGACGACGAAACCGTCGAACTGCCCTATCAGGTGCGGCAGGTCCTGCGCGGAGAGGCCGTCTTCGACCCCACCTCGCTGGCCGCTCCCACCGTGACCGGCCGCAAACACAAGCCGGCCGACATCAATGCCGCCGCGGCAGGTGAGGCGCTCGAACTGGTTCGCCACTGCGAGGACGTCGTCAAGGCTCTCGGCGAGGTCCCGGCGCCCGCTCTGCGGGCGGGTGGTCTCGGTGTCCGCGAACTGCGGCGGATCGCCAAGACGTCCGGCATCGACGAGAACCGGCTGAGCCTGCTCGTCGAGCTGCTCTCCGCTGCGGGACTGATCGCGAGTGGCACCCCGGACCCGGCCCCGACGTCCGACAGCGGGGAGAGCTACTGGGCACCGACCACCGCGGTCGACCCCTGGCTCACAGCGCCGGTCGCCCGGCGGTGGCACGCTCTGGCCGCGGCGTGGCTGGAACTGCCCCGCATGTCATGGTTCATCGGCATGCGCGACGCCAACGACAAACCGGTCGCCGCCCTGTCCGAGGAAGTGCGCGCGCCGTCCGCGCCGCGCGACCGGCAGGCGATCCTCGGACTGCTGGCGGAGCTGGGCAGCGGACACTCGGCGGATCCCGCGGAGGTCGGCCGACTGCTGGCGTGGCGTCGCCCCCGCTGGGGTGCCCGGCTGCGTGTCCACGCGGTCGCACGCACCCTCGACGAGGCCGCGACGCTCGGACTCGTCGCCCGCGGAGCCCTCAGCTCACCCGGACGCGCACTGCTCCACGGCGGCGACGCCGAGGCCGAAATGCACGCGTCGCTGCCCCAACCCGTCGACCACGTCCTCGTCCAGGCCGACCTCACCGTCGTCGCCCCCGGACCGCTGACCCCCGACCTGCTGGAGCAGATCACCCTGGTCGCGGACATCGAGTCCGCCGGTGCGGCGTCGATGTATCGAATCAGCGAAGACAGCGTCCGGCGCGCCCTCGACGTCGGGATGACGGCAGCCGAATTGCACAGCCTCTTCGCCACCCGGTCGCGCACACCGGTCCCGCAGTCGTTGTCGTATCTGATCGACGACGTCGCGCGGCGGCACGGCCGGCTCCGGGCCGGTGTCGCGGCGTCGTTCGTCCGCTGCGAGGACCCCACCCTGCTCGCGGAGGTCCTGGCGTCACCGGTCGCCGCCTCCCTGGCCCTGCGCGCATTGGCTCCGACGGTGGCGGTGTCGCAGGCACCGCTGCGGGACGTACTGGGCGAGCTGCGGGTGGCCGGTTTCGCGCCCGCAGGCGAGGACTCGTCCGGCGCCCTGGTCGACCTGCGCCCGCGCGGGGCCCGGGTCCTGACCCGGCGCAAGGCTCCCGCCGGCCGCACCCCGGCCGTCGCCACGGACGCCCAGCTCGACGCGGTCGTCCGAACCCTCCGCGCGGGCGACCTGGCCGCATCGGCCCGGGGATCCGGCAGCATCCGGTCCGACGGATCGCGGGCCAGCAGCGCCGCGACCATCGCCCTGCTCAACGCGGCAGCGCGGGAACGCACCAGCGTGACGATCGGTTACGTCGACGCGCAGGGCGTGGCGACGCACCGCATCGTCGATCCCGTAAGCGTCGGCGGCGGTCAGCTCGACGCGTTCGACCCGGCGAGCGGCGCGGTCCGGCGGTTCACCCTCCACCGCATCACGTCTGTCGCCCGCGTCGACTGACCCGTGAGTACTTGTTAACCACGGGCGGTTAACAAGTACTCACGGGTCAGATAACGATTCTGCGCAAACGCCGAGGAATTCCGGGGCGCGCAATACCGTGATGCTGGTATGTACCTGGCCGGGGACGACTACCAGGAGGCAGAACCGTGATTGTCACAGCAACGAAGCCGTCACATGGTTGGTTCCGAGGCGTCGTCCGGCTCATGATTGCCGTGGTGATCCTGCCGCTGGCGTTCGTCCTCGTCGGCGGCGGAACGGCCTCCGCGGACCCGTACAGCCGTCTGCGCGAGCACTGGGTCGACGCACCCGGCGGGGTCGGGCAGATCAAGGTGCGGATGTGGCTCGCGAACAACGGCAGCAACAAGGCCCTCTACCTGCTCGACGGCCTCCGCGCGACCAACGACGTCAGCGGGTGGGAACACGAGACCAATGCCGCGTGGCTGTCCGATCACGGCATCACCGTCGTCGAACCGGTCGGCGGACAGTCCAGCTTCTATACGGACTGGTACGCACCCAGCAACACCAACGGTCAGCCGTACACATACAAATGGGAATCGTTCCTCACCCAGAACCTGCCCGACTTCCTGGCGAACAATTACGGCATCAGCCGCACCAGCAACGCCATCGCCGGACTGTCGATGGGCGGCAACGCGTCGTTGATCCTCGCCGCCTACCACCGCAACCAGTTCACGTTCGCCGGCTCGATGTCGGGGTACCTGAACCTGTCGGCGCCGGGCATGCGTGAGGCGATCCGACTGGCGATGCTCGACTCCGGCGGCTACAACTCCGACTGCATGTGGGGTCCGCCGTGGGATCCTGCCTGGTTGCGGAACGACCCGTTCGTCGCGGCGCCCCTCATGCGCGGGTTGCCGATGTGGATCTCGGCGGGCGCCGGCCTCCCCGGCCCGCACGATCAGCCGCAATCCGCCATCGACGTGTTCAACGTCGGCACCGGCATGGGCCTCGAGGCCATCGCCCTGGCCCAGAACCGTGCCTTCCAGGTGCGACTCGACACCCTCGGCATCGGCGCGCACTACGACTTCCCGGCGACGGGAACCCACAGCTGGGGCTACTGGCAGGACCAGCTGTGGGCCATGCTGCCGATGATGAAGGCGTCGATCGGCGCCTGAGCGAGCCCCACAGGTACCGCCTAGTATCGCCGACGTGGAGAAACATCAGATCAGCCTGGGAGCAATCAATCTCGAGGCCGCGGACCCCGCCGCGCTCGCCGCGTTCTGGGCCGGCGTCACCGGTGCCGCGCCGCTGCCGGGCGGTGACAGCGTCTATCTGCCACCGGCCGGCCCGAACGGGTTCGCGATGTTCTTCCAGCCGCTCACCGGCCCCCGTCCCGAGCGCCAAGCCATCCACCCGGACCTCACCGTTCCGTGGGGTTCACGGCAACCCGAGGTCGAGCGGCTACTCACGCTCGGTGCAACGCATCGATGGGACGTCCTCGACGAGCACCCCCATGTGCAATGGACAACGCTGGCCGACCCGGAGGGCAATCTATTCTGCGTGGCGGAGCATCCCCCCACCGTGGCCTCCGGCCCCGTGAGTACTTATTAACGTCCGGCGGTTAATAAGTACTCACGGGTGGCGAAGCCGCATAGGCGTCCCAGAGTTCCCGGTAGACGCCGCCCCGGTCGAGTAGCTCCTCGTGCGTTCCGACTTCCGCGACCCGTCCGCCGTCGAGGACCACCACCCGGTCGGCTCGCGCCGCGGTGCTCAGCCGGTGCGCCACGACGACGGTGGTGCGCCGCCGGGACAGGTTCTCGGTCGCGAGCCGGACGCGGTCCTCGGTGGCCAGGTCCAGTGACGCCGTGGCCTCGTCCAGCAGCAGGATGTCGGGGTCCACCAATTCGGCGCGGGCGAGTGCCAGCAACTGACGTTGCCCAGCCGACAGGTTGCGTCCGTGCTCCCCGATCGGCTGCAGGTATCCGAGGGCGAGCCCGGACACCATCTCGTGCGCCCCGACCGCCCTGCTGGCGGCCTCCACCTCCGCGTCTGTCGCGTCCGGGCGCCCGTAGGCGACGGCGTCGCGGACGGTGGCGCCGAACAGGTGCGGCTCCTGCGGAACGACACCGAGTCGCTGCCGGAACGACGCGAGGTCGAGTGACCGGGTGTCGATGCCGTCCACCCGCACCGCGCCCTCCGTGGGGTCGTAGAACCGGGCGAGCAGCTTGAGCACCGTCGACTTGCCGGCGCCGGTCTGACCGACGAGGGCGACCGTCTCGCCCGGTTCGATGCGAAGCGCCACCCCTCGCAGCGCCTCTCCCCTGCCGGATTCGTACGCGAAGTGGACGTCGTCGAACATGATGCCGCCCTGGATGCGGTCGAGGACGATCGGATCGCCCGCCTGCGGCGTTGTGGTCGGTGTCCTCATCAGACCCCGCAGTCGACCGAGTCCGATCACCGCCTGTTGATAGCCGTCGAACACCTGCGAAAGCTGTTGCACGGGAGCGAAGAACAGTTCGACGTAGAGCACGAAGGCAATCAAGGTGCCGACGGTGAGGGACCCTGCGTGGATCCGCGCCGTCCCGGCCGCGAGCACCAGCCCGGTCGCCACCACCGACAGGAACTCGACGAACGGAAAGTACAGCGCCATGTATCGCTGGGCGCGTAGCCGCGACTCCCGGAAGTCCCAGGCTCGCCGGGCGAACTGGGCGGCGTTGTAGTCCTCGCGCCGAAATGCCTGCGTGACGCGAATATTCGTCACATTCTCCTGCAGGTAGGCGTTGACGATCCCGACGCGATCGCGGGCCTCCGCGTAGGCGGGCACGGACTTTCGGCGGAACACGACCGTGGCCGCGACGAGGACGGGCACCACGAGGACCAGCACGAGGGCCAGTTCCGCATCGATCACCAGGAGTGCCACCAGAACACCGGAGATCGTCAGCCCACTCACCACCGCCGTGGCCAGACCCGTCTGCAGGAAGTTGGACAGGCTGTCGACATCGGTGGTCATGCGAGTCATGATCCGGCCGGCCAGTTCTCGTTCGTAGTACTGCAGACCGAGCCGCTGCAGCTGCGCGAACGTCTTGACCCGCAACGTGTACAGCAACCGTTCGCCCGTCCGCCCGGTCACCCGCGCCTGGGCGATGTTGACGGCCCAGTCCAGCAGCACCACCAGAATGGTCGCGGCCGCCGCGAGCAGCAGTAGGTCGCGGGCGCCTTGCAGCACTCCCCGATCCACCCCGGTACGGACGAGGACCGGTACCGCGATCTGCGCGACGGCGTCGAGCCCGACGAGCGCCAAGCCCGCGACCAGCGGCAGGATAAGCGGCCGCAGCAGCGAGCCGAGCCCGAACGCCGGGTCGGCGGCCCGCGCCTCGTCCGCGGCGACGTCCGGGTTCCCCGTGAGTGGCGGCAGGTCGTCGAGCCGAGCGATCACGCCGGGGCTGGGCGGCGCCGAAGAGAGGATCCCGCCCGACGCGCCTCCGCGGGACGGTCCACTGACACCCGCGGCCGCGGTCGCGAAAGCCGCTGCGGCTCTGGCATCGAACACCCCGGATACCTCGTCGCCGTCCTCCCGGCGCCACAGTTCGGCGGTGACACCGTCGACGTCCGGCGGCTCGGGTGACGTGTCCGGAGCGGTCACGTCGTCCGCGCTCGACAGCAGCGCGCGGAACAGAGGGCACCGCTCGTCGAGTTCGGCGCTCGTGCCCACGTCGACGATGCGCCCGTGCGCCAGCACCGCGATGCGGTCGGCCAACGCGAGCGTCGACCGGCGATGCGCAATGATCAGCGTGGTCCGTTCGCTGGTCGCGACGCACAGTTCGTGGTGGATGGCGGCCTCGACACGGGCGTCGACCGCCGACGTCGCGTCGTCGAGCACCAGGATCCGCGGATCGGTCACCAATGCCCGGGCGAGGGCAATCCGCTGCCGCTGCCCACCCGACAACGTCACCCCCTGCTCCCCCACGACGGTGTCGAGGCCTTCGGGCAGCGCGTCGACGAATTCCTCCGCCTGCACCACCCGGAGCGCCTCACGCACCAGTGCCTCGTCGGCATCCGGCCGGCCGTAGGACACGTTGGCGCGGATGGTCTCGGACATCAGGTAGCTGTCCTCGAAGACGACGCCGAGCGCGGAGCGCAGCGATTCGAGCGACAGCCGGCGGGTGTCGATCCCCCCGACGGTGACCGCACCCGCGTCGACGTCGTACAAACGCGGAACGAGCATGGCCAGAGTCGATTTCCCCGACCCGGCGGCACCGACCACCGCCACCGTCTCCCCGGGTGCGATCCGCAGCGACAGTCCATCGAGCAGGCGGTTCGACGGGTCGTATCCGAAGGCCACGTCGTCGAACACCACCTCGAGGGGCCCACCCGGCAAGTCCACGGCGTCGGGTGGGGTCGTGACGGCCGAGGCGTTGTCGATCACCTCGCGGACGCGCTCGACGCTCGCCCGGCCCTGTTGGCTCACGGTCAGCAGCGTGGCGAGCTGACGCACGGGCGAGGCGAACGACGCCAGGTACGTGGTGAAGGCGACGAACGTTCCGAGCGACAGCGCGCCGTGCAGCGCCAGCCATCCTCCGAGAGCGAGAACCAGCGCCTGCCCGAGCATCGGGACCGCCTGCAGTGCAGGGTTGTACCGGCTGGTCAGACGTGCGACGCGCAGCCGGGAACGGAAGAGGTCTCCTGCCCGCTTCTCGAGGTCTTCGAGTTCGCGGTCTTCCTGGCCGAACCCCTTGACGACGCGCACCCCCGTGACGGCGGCTTCCACTCCCCCGGCCACGATCGCTGCCTGTTCCTGGGCATGCCAGTTGGCGGGAAACAGGTCGACGCGGCTGCGCATGGAGATGAACCACAGCGCAGGCAGCACGGCGAGGGCGACCAAAGTGAGCGTGGGCGACAGTACGGCCATCACGGCCAGGGAGATCGTGAACATGAGCAGGTTCCCCGCCATGTGCGGCAGTAACTGCAGGAGCATCTGGATCAGCGTGATGTCCGAGATCGACCGGCTGACCACCTGCCCGGTCTGCAGTCCGTCCTGCTTGACGCCGTCCAGCCGCAGCAGGGACCGGAAGGCGTCGCCGCGCAGGTCGTACTGCACTCCGAGGGACAGCTGACCGGAGCGGTACCGTCGCGTGTAGGCGGCGGCGAAACGGATCGATGCGAGGGCGATGAGCACCGCGATCCACGGCGCCAGTGCATGATTCGTGTCGACCGCGGCGTTGTCGATCACGTGCCGGACGGCCAGCGGAAGGGTGGCGGTGGCCGCGGCCGCCACCGCCGCCGCCCCGTACGCGAGAACGAGATTGCGGCGTTGGCGCAGACAGTACCCGAACAGGTACCGCAGCCAGCCGGCGTTCTCCCCCGAAGCTTCTGTCGTCACTGCGCAGACACCAGCGTGGAATCCTTCTCGACCGCAAACTGATTGGCGGGCCGCGGCAATCCGTAGTGCCCGCGCAGGGTGGTCTCGGTGTAGTCGGTGCGGAAGAGTCCGCGGTCCTGCAGAATCGGGACCACGGAGTCGACGAACTTCTCCAGCCCGGACGGAAGGACCGCGGGCATGATGTTGAAACCGTCGGCGGCGCCGTTCCGGAACCAGTACTCGATCGTGTCGGCCACCTGGAGCGGGGTGCCCGCGAATGTGCGGTGTCCGCGACCACCACCGAGTCGCCCGATCAGCTGCCGGACGGTGAGCTTCTCGCGGCGGGCGAGGTCCACGATCAGGGTGTATCGGCTCTTCGCACCCTCGATCTCGTCCTCGGACGGCAAGTCCTCGGGAAGTTCCTCGTCGAGCGGGAGCTGCTCCGGTTCGAGATTGAACCGCTGTGCCAGTTGCTTGCGGGCGTATTCCGGCGAGATCAATCGCTCCAGCTCGGCCTCGAGTTCACGCGCCTCCTCTTCGGTGTCCCCGATGACCGGCACGATGCCGGGCAGGATCAGCACCTGCTCGGGGTCCCGGCCCAGTTTCACGACACGGTCCTTGACGTCCGCGTAGAACGCCTTCCCCTCGTCCAGGGTGGGCTGGGCGGTGAAGATGGCCTCCGAGTACCGTGCGGCGAAATCCTTTCCGTCCTCGGACGACCCCGCCTGCACGAGCAGCGGGTATCCCTGCGGCGACCGCGGCACATTGAGTGGTCCCCGTACCTTGAAGAATCGGCCCTCGTGTTCGATGACGTGCACCTTGGCGGAGTCGGCATGGATCGCGACCTCCTTGTCCGCGACGATGGCGTCGTCCTCCCAGCTGTCCCACAGCTTGGTGGACACCTCCACGAACTCCGCCGCCCGCTCGTACCGGCTCCGGTGGGCGGGGGTGTCGTCGAGACCGAAGTTCTGTGCCGCATCGGCGCCGGCCGTGGTGACGATGTTCCAGCCGGCGCGTCCGCCGCTGACGAAGTCGAGGGACGCGAACCGCCGCGCCAGGTTGTACGGCTCGTTGTAACTGGTCGACGCGGTCGCGATCAGGCCGATCTTCTCGGTGGCCGCGGAGATCGCCGTGAGGATGATCGTCGGCTCCAGCTTGCCGCTCGGCCTGCGTTCCGGATTGCTGAACAGCACCGGACTGTCGGCGAGGAACACCGAGTCGAACTTTCCGCGTTCGGCGGTCTGCGCCAACGAAATGTAGTGCTTGATATCGAGATTGGCGTTCGGGTCGCTCTCAGGTAGGCGCCAGGCGGCCTCGTGGTGTCCGATCGCCATCAGGAATGCGTTGAGATGCAGCCGGCGCTGTGGTGACGAACTCATGGTGTAACTCCCTTACTGTGCCGCTACCTCGACGCCGAGGGCGCCGAGCAGCGTGTTGCGAAACTCGTGGAACTTGCTGTCGCCGAGCACTCTCGGCTTCGGGATGTCGATGATCTCGTCGACGACGATCTGCCCGCGGTCGAGAACGAGCACCCGGTCGGCGAGCGCGATCGCTTCGTCGACGTCGTGCGTGACGAGCAGGACGGTCGGGCGGTGGAGACGGATCAACTCCTGCAGGAGGGCGTGCATCTTGATCCGGGTCAGTGCATCGAGGGCCCCGAAGGGCTCGTCGGCCAGGAACAGTTGGGGCTCGCGGACCAGCGCTCGGGCCAGCGCCACCCGCTGTTGTTCACCGCCGGACAATTCGCTGGGCCACGCCTTCTCCCGACCGGCGAGCCCGACCTCCGCGAGGGCCGAGGCGCCCTTGCTCGTGCCGGTGCGGCCCAGTCCGAGCGTCACGTTGTCCAGCACCCTCAGCCACGGGAGCAACCGTGAGTCCTGGAACGCCACCGACACTTCCTCGGGCACGATGAGGGTTCCGCCGCGGCCCTCGACGTCGTAGTCGAGGCCGGCGAGCGCGCGGAGCAGCGTGCTCTTGCCGGACCCGCTCTTTCCGAGCAGGGCCACGAACTGCCCTTCGGGAATATCGAGGTCCAGGCGGTCGAGGACGGTCTTGTCGCCGAATCCGCGGACGAGGGACCTCACCTGCACGGCGGCGGGTTCTAGCCGGCGAGCGTCTTGCGCCATGACAGCGACCGCCTTTCGACGTAGCGGAGGACAGAGTCGGACAGGAGACCGAAGATTCCGTAGACCGCGAGCCCCACGAGAATCACGTCGGACTGCCCGTAGTTCTGCGCGTTGTACATCATCTTTCCCAAACCGGTCACCGCGTTGATTCCCTCGACGACGATGAGGGTGAGCCAGGCACCGGTCACCGAGAGGCGCAGTCCCAGAAAGAATCCCGGCATCGCACCCGGCAGTACGACCTTGCGGATGAACGTGGCCCGGGACAATCCGAGGACGTCGGCGAGTTCGACGTAGCGGTTGTCGATCGACGTCAACGAGTTGTGGGTCTGGATGTACATGTGGACGACGACACCGAGCGCGATGATCACAATCTTGAACGTCTCGCCGATGCCGAGCCGGAGGATCAGCAGCGGGATCAGGCCGAGCGTCGGGATGGCGCGTTTGAGCTGAATCGGTCCGTCGATCAGGGCGTCACCGGAACGCGTCAGACCGGCGACGACGGCCAGGACCGTCCCGATCACCACGCCGAACGCGAAACCGACGGCGGCACGGCTCAACGACGCGAGGACGTGCTCCTGCAGGATGCCGGTGGAGATCAGGTCGACGGCCGTGGTGACCACGGTCCAGGGCGCGGACAGCTTTCGTGCGTCGATGACGCCGGTCAGGCTTCCCACCGCCCACACCGCGAGGAGGAGCAGGACACCGGCCAGCCGGGAGAACGGGAACGCCTTACGCAACCCGAGTCGGCGGATCTGCCGATCGGCGGCGCCGAGCCTCTCGACACCGGGGGCGACAGTACGTGCCGGTGCGGCTGTGGGCGCGGAGAGAATGCTTGTCATCGCTGCACACCGCCCCGGTATTCTGCCGGAACAGCGTCAGCGGCGAGTGTTTCGAATCGGCGGTCGAACAACTCGTTGGCATCGAACTCACTGAAGTAGCCTGCATCGGCGAGCAATTGGACGGTGCCCTGCGTCCACTCGATGGCGGCGTCCCAGTTGGCCGGGTAGACCGGACGCTGCCCGACGGAGGCGACGATGCGCTTCCCGTCCTCGGCCGATACCTGTTCACTCTCCACGTAGTACTTCTGGATCCAGGCGTCCTGGTTCTCCCACGCCCAGATCTCCCCGCGGGCCCAGAACGGAATGAACGCCTTGATCGCCGCGGCCTTGGCCGGGTCCTGGAGGACCTCCACGGGGGCCCAGAGCACCGTGAGCGCGTCCACGGCGTCGGTGGCCAACGCCTTGGCTCCGTCCGGCCCGTACTGGTTCAGGTACTTCGTCACCGTAGGCTCCGACAGCGGCGCGACGTCCACCTGCTTCGACTGCAGCGCCGTGAGGAACTGCGGGCTGGGGAGCTCGACGAGCTGGACGTCGTCCGGCGTCAGGCCCTGCGCCTTCAGCGTTCGCAGGATCACCACACCTTGGGCCTGCCCGGGTGAGAACGCGATCTTCTTGCCCCGCAGGTCCGGCAGTTCCGTGATGTCCGAGCCGGGAGCGGTGGCCAGCAGGTACTGCGGCTGCTCCTTCTCCCGGACCGCGACGATCTTCGCGTCGAGCCCGGTGGCGTGCGCCTGGATCGGCGGGATCGCGGCGTTGGTGGCCAGATCGACTGCGTTACCCCGGAAGGCCTGGATCACGTCGGGACCGGCACTGACGTCCGGCCAGTCCGACACGGTGAACGGGAGGTCCGCGAGCTGGCCGGTCGCCTCGAGTTGAAGTCGGGTGGTCTTGATGGACACGCTGAGCGAGGTTCCGTCCGGAACCTGATCGGGCACAGCGTCTTCGAGAGCAAGCCCGCCGGAGGAACCGGAAGAGCAGGACGCGAGCCCGAGCGCCACGACGCCGGCGAAGGCGGCGCGCGTGAGCCGACGATACCCGGCGGAAGACACGAGTGAACTGGACATGATTGATCCTTCGAAGGATGTGGTCTCCGGTCGGGCACACCGGACGCGGTCGGTCGAGTGCCACAGAGGAGCGAGAAAGGAAGAACGGAAGGGTGTTTCGAGCGCCCGCCGAGGTCAGCGCGGAGGCGTCAGATGCGACCCGGTCGCGTGCGGCGACAACAGGACTCGGAGCGACACGAGGGTGTACGCACGCTGTCCGCCATGGTGGTGTTCACACCAATATCCTTGCGATCCAGTGCAATCGACGTCAACATTGCTTCCCACCGAATTAACTCCGGCCCTGTGATACATGTCACGATATTCCGGCCAGCGGCCGCACGAAGCTGGTGAGCGGTGCCCGGTAGAGCTCCGCGAGGATCACGGAACCGGCGGACACCGGCAGTGCCCGCCCGGGAAAACTGGTGGACAACACCGACCGCGAGGGGTCGTCACACGTCGCCGACGACTCCCCGACTGCTCGCCGAACCGTGTCGAGAGAACCCGGAATCTGGCTCACGCCTTGGTCGCAGACGATCAGGACCTCCGGGTTGAACAGATCGAGGAGACGGGCCGCCACCACCCCCACGCCGTGCGCCCGTTCCTCGAACAGTGCCAGTGCCGCCGGCTGCCGACGTCGGCCCGCGTCGAGAAGGTCCCGGAAGATGGGCCGCTCGATGATGCCGAGCTGCATCGCCCTGCGCACCAGCACCCGATCCGACAGGGTGGCCTGCACGCATCCGGTACGCCCGCAGGTGCATTCCTCGACACTGTTCTCGACGGGCACGTGCGCCACCGCGCCTGCCGCCGCGCGAGGGCCGTGGTGGACCACGCCTCCGGTCGCGAACGCAGCGTCCACCACGTTCCCGACGAAGAGCTGCACCACACTGTCCCGCGCCCTCGGCTCCCCGAACAGCACCTCCGCGTCGATGAGGGCGCGCGCGTGTGAATCCATCCGGACGTCCAAACCCGTGCGGTGCTCGAGATCCGCCCGGACCGGGTACCCGTTCCACCCCGGGATCGGATGCTCACGCACCACACCCGACTCCGAGTCGATCCAGCCGCCGGCTGCGAAACCGACGCCGATCGGGACGGATACGTCACCGTGTGGGGAGGCCAACGCCTCGAGGGTCGTCACGGCGTTCCGCAGGATCTCGGCCGGTCCGAGCCCGAAGTGCGGATCCCGGGATCGCGCCAGCACCTGCCCGCGCAGGTCGACCAATGCTGTGGTCACGTGGGTCATCGCCAGGTGAATGCCGTAGACGACGTAGCGGGTGTCGTCGAGGTCCACCGGTACGTGTGGCCGTCCCAGACCGGTGGGGCCCGCGATCTCCGGCAGTTCCCGCAGCAGACCCCGTTCGACGAGCTGTGCACTGGCGGTCGTCACCGTCGCGGGTGAGAGCCCGGTGACCCGTGCGATCGTGCTGCGCGCGATCGGCCCGCGGTCGAGGACGGTACGCAGCACCGTGCCCGCACTGGCGCCGGAACGGCCGGCACCACGCCGGGTGTCGGGCTGGGTTCGCGCCATCGTTCCCACCTTCCCCGCGCGCAGTGATTTTGCTTGATCTCGAACGCTATCGAAGGGGAACGTGCAGTTCAACGGACTCGATACCCGTGAATTTAACTCCCCGTGAGTACTTATCAACGTCCCGCGGTTAATAAGTACTCACGGGGGCTAGCCGCCGAGGTTGACCTCGATGCAGTACGTGCGCTCGGGTTCGGAGAACGCGATGGGGAATGCGTTGTCGAACTCGTTGCACAGGGTTTCGTCGTTCTGGCCGTCCGCGCGTCTGACGACCTTGACAGTCTGCATGTCGGTGCAGTCGGACGGCACGATCCGGCCGTCGTCCTCGAGCAGGTAGCAGGAATCCTCGATCATGTTCGGAACGAGGCAGAGCGTGGTCTGCACATCCTTGTCCTCGCCTACGAGGGTGTAGGAGAAGTAGTCCTCCGCGCACTGGACGTCGCCGTCGTTCTTCTGCGCCACCTCGTACGTGGCCTCGCTGTCGGAGCAGTCCCGCTTCTCGTGTGAGGTGTCGGCCGCGGTCGTGGACGCGGACTCGAAGAACAGGCAGTCGCCGACGTCGAGGGCGTTCTTGTCGGTGCTCTCGAGGGCGAACACACCGAACGCTGCGATGGCGGCGATGATCACCAGGACCGCGACGCCGAGGGCGATGAACAGCCCTTTGCGCGATTTCTTCGGCTGCGGTGGGTACTGGCCGGGCGGGTACTGACCGGGCTGCTGCCCGTATTGTCCCGGCGGATACTGACCGGGCTGCTGGGCGTACTGCCCCTGCGGGTACGGCTGCTGCGGGTACTGGCCCTGCTGGTACGGCTGCTGCGGCCCACCCTGGGGGTACGGTTGCTGCGGGTTGTTCGGCGGTTCGCCGGGGACGTTCGGATCGGGACGGTTGGGGTCGTCGGGGGGCTGTGTCATCGCGAGCCTCGTCTCTGGGTCGATCCATCCGGCTGTCCCTCAATTTAGGCCCCGACCGCCCCGGATGTGCAGGTATCGGGCCGCGGCGGGGGCCGCGACGTGGCGCGGTGCCGCTCGGATCAGGACAATGGACAGGCTGGCTACATCCGGCACCGCATTTTCGAGGAGGCTTCCGTGACCGACGGACCGTTGATCGTCCAATCCGACAAGACCCTGCTGTTGGAGGTCGATCACGAACGCGCGAACGACGCCCGCCAGGCGATCGCGCCGTTCGCGGAACTCGAGCGCGCGCCCGAACACGTCCACACCTACCGCATCACCCCGCTGGCCCTGTGGAACGCGCGCGCCGCCGGACACGACGCCGAGCAGGTGGTCGATGCGCTGGTCAACTTCTCCCGGTACGCGGTGCCCCAGCCCCTGCTGGTCGACATCGTCGACACGATGGCCCGGTACGGGCGCCTGCAGCTGGTGAAGAACCCGGCCCACGGTCTGACGCTGGTCAGCCTGGACCGCGCGGTCCTCACCGAGGTGACCCGGCACAAGAAGATCGCCCCGATGCTCGGTGCCCGCGTCGACGACGACACGGTCGTCGTCCACCCGAGCGAGCGCGGCCGTCTCAAGCAGTTGCTGCTCAAGGTCGGCTGGCCGGCGGAGGACCTCGCCGGGTACGTGGACGGCGAGGCGCACGCCATCGACCTGGACTTCGACGGCACGTCCCCCGGGTCCGCGGACGGCCAGTGGCACCTGCGCGACTATCAGGAGATGGCCGCCGACTCGTTCTGGGCGGGCGGGTCCGGCGTCGTCGTCCTGCCCTGTGGGGCGGGTAAGACGATGGTCGGTGCGGCGGCGATGGCCAAGGCGAAGGCCACCACGTTGATCCTGGTGACGAACACGGTCGCCGGACGGCAGTGGAAGCGTGAGCTGATCGCGCGCACGTCGCTCACCGAGGAGGAGATCGGCGAGTACTCGGGCGAGCGCAAGGAGATCCGCCCGGTCACGATCGCCACGTACCAGGTGATCACCCGGCGCACCAAGGGCGAATACAAGCATCTGGAACTCTTCGATTCCCGCGACTGGGGTCTCGTGATCTACGACGAGGTGCACCTCCTGCCCGCCCCGGTGTTCCGCATGACCGCAGACCTGCAGTCCCGCCGACGCCTCGGCCTCACCGCCACCCTGGTGCGCGAGGACGGCCGCGAGGGTGACGTCTTCTCGCTGATCGGACCCAAGCGGTACGACGCGCCGTGGAAGGACATCGAGGCGCAGGGGTGGATCGCTCCCGCCGACTGCGTCGAGGTGCGGGTGACGCTGACGGACGCCGAACGGATGTCCTACGCCGTCGCCGAACCGGACGAGCGGTACAAGCTGTGTTCCACCGCGCACACCAAGATCGCGGTGGTGAAGTCGATCCTGGAGCGGCACACCGACGCACCGACGTTGATCATCGGCGCGTACCTCGACCAGCTCGACGAACTGGGTGAGGCGTTGAACGCCCCGGTCATCAAGGGGTCGACCAAGAACAAGGAGCGCGAGGAACTGTTCGACCGTTTCCGGGCGGGCGAGATCCAGAGGCTGGTCGTCAGCAAGGTCGCGAACTTCTCGATCGACCTGCCGGAAGCGTCTGTCGCCGTCCAGGTTTCGGGTACGTTCGGTTCCCGCCAGGAGGAGGCTCAGCGGCTGGGCCGCCTGCTGCGACCGAAGCACGACGGCGGCCAGGCCCACTTCTACTCGGTGGTGGCACGCGACACGCTCGACGCCGAGTACGCCGCCCACCGGCAGCGCTTCCTCGCCGAGCAGGGGTACGCGTACCGGATCACCGACGCCGACGACCTGCTGGGCCCGGCCATCGGGTAGTCGCCGGACCCGGGGCCTCTAAGCTGGGGCCGTGCGACATTTCGAGTTCACCGTCGACCGGCCCTACGCGAAGTCTGTCAACCAGACGTTCGCCGACATGCGACGCCTGCAGGTGTCGGCGTTCGTGGTGGCGCTGCTGTTCGCGGCCGCCGCTGTCGGTCTGATCCTGCTCGCGCACCCCTGGTCGATCATCCTCGGTGTCGTCGTGGCGATCGCCGCGCTGACGTCCGTGTGGGTGGCTTTCTGGGTGCCGAAGAAGGTCGGCAGCATCGAGGAGCTGTACGCGAAGAGCCCGCTGGTGCCTGCCGTCGTCTCGGAGGTCCATCCCCGCGCGGTCACCCTGCTGTCGCTGATCGACGTCGCGAAGCCCTCCGCGGGCCGGGCGTCGTACGCCCTCGTCACCCGCAACGTTCCGATCCGGACCGGTCAGAAGCAGAGGGTGGGTGACAGGGTGCCGTCCGTCGCACTGCTGAACGACCGCAGCACCCGCAGCGACGCCGACACGTGGGAGATGGTCAGCCCGATGCCGATCGCGTGGGGCACCCGCGACGCGGCGGTGCGTTCCCGCGCGGAGGACGCAATCGATCAGGTCGAATGGGACTTCCTGCAGAGCCTGATCCCCGAGTCCGAGCAGATCCGGACCAGCCCCGACCAGCGAGTCGCGGTGTCGGAGCACGACCTTCCGGAGGACCTGCGCTGATCGGCCGCTAGCCGGGCCAGCCTTCGGCCGGTTGCCGCGGGTCGCCGGCGAGCAGGGCGGCCAGCCACGAATCGCGCCGGACGCCGCGCTGCACGAGCCCTGCGCGCTGGACGCCCTCGAATCGGAAGCCGACCCGGCGGGCGACCGCCGCCGAGTCGGCGTTGCCGACGAACGCGCGCCATTCGATGCGTTCGAGCCCCATTCCGTCCGGCCGAAACGCGAAATCGCACACCAGGTTCACCGCGGTCGTCATGAGGCCCCGCGATCGTGCGGCCGGCGACAGCCAGTATCCGATCTCCGCAGCCGTCATGTCCCGCGCCATCAGGCCGATCATCCCCAGCACGGGACCGTCCTCGCGTTCGCGCAGCGCCCAGGTGGGACTGCGATCGGCCCACCCGGACGGCACCGTCTGCCGCACGAACTGCTCGGCGTCCGAGCGTGCATACGGCGCGGGCATCGTCGTCCACTCGGCGATCGACGCGTCGCTGCACGCCGCGCAGATCACGTCGACGTCGGTGACCACCGGCGGGCTCAGCCACACGTTGTCGGCGGCGAGGGTGACGACGAACATGCCGCCACTCTATGCCCGGCGAACCGCCCTGCCCGTCAGCACGTCCGGCGAACGGGTCGGCCCGTCAACGCAGCGCGGGCAGAACCTCCTTCTCGAAGAGTTCGATGCCCGACGTGTCGTACGCGGCTTCGGGGAAGTAGAAGATGCCGTAGGACATGCCCTGCTCCTTGAGCGCCGACAATTGCTCGACGATCTGCTCCGGCGTTCCCACACCGGGCATTCCGCGGAAGGCCCCCAGCGCACCCTCCGCGGCGTCGGCGCCGACGTGGGGCGTGAGCCGGTCCTTCAGGGTGAGCAACCGCTGCTCGACCTCGGCCTCGGTGGTGCCGATCGCAACGTTGTAGTTGGCCGAGCGGGTGATGGCGTCGAAGTCGGTGCCGACGGTGTCGCAGTGCTTCCGCAGGATCTCGGATTTCTGCGCGAATCCCTCGGGCGTGCCGTCGAAGTTGGTGTACTGCGCGTACTTTGCCGCGATCTTCAACGTCACCTTCTCGCCGCCACCGGCGATCCACAGTGGAATGCCGCCTTCCTGTAACGGAAGTGGGCGGACGATGGCTCCGTCGACCTGGTAGTGCTTGCCTTCGAGGGTCGCGATGCCGTTGGTCCAGGCCTGACGCATGATCTGCACGCCCTCGTCGAGGCGGCCGAGACGCACACCGGCAGACGGGAACCCGTACCCGTACGCCTGCCACTCGTGCTCGTACCAGCCGCCGCCGATACCCATCTCGACGCGTCCGCCCGAGATGAGGTCGGTGGTGGCGGCGACCTTCGCGAGGTAGGCCGGGTTGCGGTAGCTCATCGCCGTACACATCTGGCCGAGACGCACCCGGGAGGTGACCGCAGCGAACGCGGACATCAGGGTCCACGCCTCGTGCGTGGCCTCCTCCGTCGGTGCCGGGACGGTATGGAAGTGGTCGTAGACCCACAGTGAATCCCAGGACGAACCCTGATCGGCGCGCAGCGCGAAGTCGCGCATCACCGACCACTGTTCCGCGGGATCGATTCCGACGAGATCCAGACGCCAACCTTGAGGAACGAACAATCCGAAGCGCATGAAACGAATGTACCTATGCTTCCTGTTTTTCGAGCGGTGAGGGATCGGGCTCCGACGCGCCCGGCGGTGGCCACGGGGAATAGATCGGGATGAACCGGAACAGGATTGCGGCGCCGACCAGCGCCGCTCCCCCGATCGCGGCGACGGCAGCCCCGAGCGGGACCACCGCGGCGAGTGCGCCGACGCCGAAGGGTCCGGCGAACATGCCGGTGTCGTGGGTGAGCCGCCAGGCGGCGAGGAATTCGGCGCGCGTCGCCGGTGGGGCGATGTCGGCGCCGAGCGTCATGATGACGCCGTTGCCGAGCCCGTTGCCGATTCCCATCACGACGGCGACGACCCCGATCGACAGGAGGTCGTGCGAGAACGGCAACGCCAGGTACGACGCCCCGATCACCAGAAGCGACGGCACCGCGATGAACCTCCGGCCGTACCGGTCCATGAAGTGTCCGGCCGGATACGAGCACAGCAGATCCACGGCCGCGCCGACTCCGAAGACGAGGCTGACCTGGGCGGCATCGAGTCCGAGATGGGCGGCCCACAGCGGCAGCACCGCCTCCCGCGAGGCGCGGGCCGCACCCATCAGGAGCGATCCGGCGCCGAGCGTGGCCAGCATTTTCCGGTGCCGGCGCAGAATCGACGGCAGCGTCGCATGGGTACCGGCGGTGCCTGCGTGACGCCGCGGCGGGTCGGGGACCCTCGACATCAGCCACCCGGACAGCACGACGCCGACGAACTGCACCATGAACCCGCCCCGGGCGCCGACCACCAGGATCACGGCGGCGCCGAGCAGCGGCCCCACGAAGAAGCCGAGCCGCCACATCGCCGCGAACGACGACATCGCCCGGGCCCGCAGCCCGATCGGCACGGCGTCGGCCAGGTAGCTCTGACGGGCCAGCCCCCACACGGCGTTGGCGAGCCCGGTCAGCAATGCCCCCACACCCAGCATCCAGGGTGTCTGCGCGAGCAGACAGACCAGCACTCCGGCGGCGCCGACGGTACTACCGCCGATGATCGACCGCCGCTCCCCGAACCTGGCGACGATCCGGCCTGCGGGCAGGTCTCCCAGGACGGCGCCGAGCCCGACGACCGCGACGATCAGCCCGGACACGGCCACGGACGCGCCCAGTTCGCGGGCCGTCAGTGCCATGACCGGGGCGGCAGCCCCCTGGCCGATGCCGAAGATCGCGGCGGGGACGAAGACGGTGGTGACGAGAGGTTTCAGACCGGTCTCGCCGCTCATGCGCTCGCTTCGTCGACCGCGCCCGCGAACCGGTTACCGACGTCCGCGAGGCCGTAGTGACCGCGCAGCGTGGTCGCCGTGTACTCCGTGCGGAACAGCCCGCGCTGCTGCAGGATCGGGACGACACGGTCGACGAAGTCGTCGAGTCCGCCGGGCAGGTACGGCGGCATGATGTTGAAACCGTCGGCCGCGCCCTGCTCGAACCACGTCTGCAGCTCGTCGGCCACCTGTGCCGGGGTTCCGGCGAACGTGCGGTGCCCGCGTCCGCCGCCGAGCAACCCGATCAGTTGCCGGACGGTGAGCGAACCGTCCGCCGCGAGATCCTTCACCAGCTGGTAGCGGCTCTTGTTGCCCTGGATCTCGTCCAGCGGCGGAAGCGGCGGAAGCGGGGCGTCGAGGGAATGCTTCGTGAGGTCGACACCGAGCATGTTGGACAGCTGCCGCAGCGAGTACTCGGGCGAGATCAGGTCGGTGAACGACTGCTCGAGAGCCTTCGCCTCCTCCTCGGTGTCCGCGATGAACGGCACGATGCCGGGCAGCACCTTCAGGTCGCCGGCATTCCGGCCGTGCTTGACCACACGCGCCTTGATGTCGCGGTAGAATTCCTGCCCCTGCTCCAGGGTGCGTTGTGCGGTGAACACGGCCTCGGCGTACCGCGCCGCGAACTCCTTGCCGCTCTCGGACGACCCGGCCTGCACCAGCAGCGGCCGCCCCTGGGCGGACCGCGGCGAGTTGAGCGGACCCTTGACCCGGAACCGCGGTCCGTCGTGGTCGATCGTGTGGACCTTTCCGGGGTCGGCGAACGCGCCGGTCTCCGGGTCGAGCACTACCGCCCCGTCTTCCCAGCTGTCCCACAGGGCGAGTGTGACGTCGACGAATTCCTCTGCGCGTTCGTACCGTCCGCTGTGCGCGGGGATGCCGTCGACGCCGAAGTTCGCCGCCTCGTCCGCGCCGGCCGAGGTCACGATGTTCCACCCCGCCCGGCCACTACTGATGTGATCGAGCGAGGTGAACTTGCGCGCCAGGTTGTACGGGTCGGAGTAGCTCGTCGACGCCGTGGCGATCAGGCCGACGCGTTCGGTGGCGACGGCGATCGCCGACAGCAGCGTGACGGGTTCGAAGATCGCCTGGGTGTTGTGCGCGATCCGCGGTCCGACGGCGAGGCCGTCGGCGAAGAACACCGAATCGAGCTTGCCCCGCTCCGCGATCCGGCCGAGTTCCTGGAAGTGCGCGACGTCCAGTACGCGGTGCGCCTCGGTGCGGGGATGCCGCCACGCCGCCTCGTGATGTCCCACGCCCATGAGGAACGCGTTGAGGTGGAACTGCTGGGAATCCTGTGACATGTGGAATTTTCTTTCCCGGTAAGTGACTAGACCCGCCAGCGGGACAGCCTGCGTTCGATCAGTACGAGGACGGCGTTGAGCGACAGCCCGAGAACCGAGATGGCGACGATGCCCGCATACATGTTGGGGATCTGGAAGTTGAACTGGGACGCGGTGATCAGGTAGCCGAGCCCGGCCTTCGCTCCGACCATCTCGGCGGCGATCAGCACGAGGATCGACGACGCCGCCGCCATGCGGATGCCGGTGAAGATGGTGGGAACGGCGGCGGGCAGCACGACCTTCTGGAACAGGCGCACGGGTGACAGTCCCAGAGAGGACGCCGACTTGATCAGCAACGGGTCGACGGTGCGCACACCGGAGATCGTGTTCAGCAGGATCGGGAAGGTGCACGCGTAGATCACCAGGGCGATCTTGGACTCCTCACCGATGCCGAGGATCAGGATGAACACGGGGAGCAACGCCAGCGCCGCCGTGTTGCGGAACAGCTCCAGGATCGGGTTCAGGAAATCCGACACCGGGCGGTACCAGGCGATCGCGATACCCAGCGGAATCGCGATCACGACCGCCACGAAGAAGCCGATCAGGGCGCGGGAGAGGCTGGCGGACACGTGCTGCCACAGCTCACCGCTCTTGACCAGATCGAAGAACGCCTCGACCACCGTGCTGAACGGGGGCAGGAACACCTCGTCGACGAGACCGACCCGGGGAGCGATCTCCCACAGTGCCAGGAAGGCGACGATCGCGACGGACGGTTTGAGGATCCGCCAGGCGATCGGACGCAGCACCGCGCCGGCCCGCTGGAGGGCACCCGGCTCCGGCGGGGTGGAAGCGGGCGACGGAGCCGAGGTCCCGGGTGGATCGATTGCGACGGGAGCTTCCGGTGACGCGAGTGCGCTAGACATGTGCTTCCTCCTTCTCGATTACCTGTGCACGCTCCACTTCGCCGTGCAGCAGCGTCCAGATGCGGTGGCGGTAGTGCCGGAACTGCTCGTTGGACCGGACGTCCTCGCCGCTGCGGTCGATGTCGATGTCCACGAACGTCTTCACCCGGCCGGGCCGTGACGTCAGGACGGCGACCCGCTGCCCGAGGTAGATGGCCTCGTCGATGCCGTGCGTGATGAACAGGATGGTCTTGCCGGTGGCCTTCCAGATGCGCAGCAGTTCGTCCTGCAGGGACTCACGGGTCTGCGCGTCGAGCGCCGCGAACGGCTCGTCCATCAGCAGGACCTCGGGATCGAACGCGAGGCTGCGGGCGATCGCGACGCGCTGCTTCATGCCGCCCGACAACTCGTGCGGGTACCGGTCACCGAAGCCCGTCAGGCCGACGAGCTCGAGGTAGTGCTCGGAGAGTTCGCGCCGTTCCTTCTTGGGCAGTCCCTTGGCCTCGAGCCCGAACTCGATGTTGTGCCGGGCCGTCCGCCACGGCAGGAGTGCGTACTGCTGGAAGACGATTCCGCGGTCGAGACCGGGCCCGGTCACCGGCTTGCCGTCGAGCAGGATCCGGCCCGACGTGGGGGTGCTGAGTCCGCCGAGCAGGTCGAGCAGCGTGGACTTCCCGCAACCACTCGGCCCGACGAGGACGAGGAATTCACCGTCCGCGAGATCGATGTCGATGTCCTCGATCGCGGTGAACTTGTCCTTGGACCCTCGCACGTCGAACTGTTTGGTGACGTGTTCGAGGCGGAGCTTGGGCGTCTGAACCCGATCGGGGTTCGAGGCGGTGGTGCTCATTTCTGTCCTTCCAGTACTTCTCCGTCGGGCCCGCTCTCGGGCTGGAACGTGCCGTTGGCGTACGGGTTGAATTCGTTGGTGTAGAGGTCGGTTGCGGTCAACTTTCCCTCGTCGAGCTCACCGTTGCGGACGAGCCAGTCGATCCAGGTCTGCAGCTCCTTTTCCTGGATCACGGCCCCGGCGACGGGAATTCCGGAGCTGCGCCAGTAGTCGATCGCCTCGTCGCTCTCGTTGCGACCACGCTTGTCGATGATGGTTTTGAACCGTGCGACGACCTCCTCGCGCGGTGTCACCTGGGTCCATCGGATGGCCCTGGCCGTGCCCTGCACGAAGTCCGCGACGGCGTCCTTGTTCTTAGCCAGGAAGTCGTCATGCACCACGTAGGTGCCGTAGCTGAACGCGCCGAACAGGTCCCGGTCGGTGAACAGTGGCCGGATACCTCCGCGCTCCTGGGCTGTTTCGCGGAAGATGCCGTTGATGGCGGCCACGTCGATCTGGCCTTCGCGGAGAGCCGTTTCGTTGTTGACCGGCGGAACCACGGTCAGCTCCACCTGCTTGATCTCGTCCTGGGTCAGCCCCTGCTCGGCGAGCCACTCCCGGACCAGGAACTCGTGGTGCGCGCCGAGCGTGTTCATCCCGACCTTCTTGCCGATCAGGTCGCGCGCCGAGCGGATGGGGCTGCCGTCCAGCACGAAGTATCCCGTGTACTCGCCGGCATCCGCACCGTAGGAACTCAGCACCGACGTGATCGGTGCTCCGGCAGCATTGAGCTTGACGACGGCTCCGTTGAATGCCGAGCCGAACTCGATGTCACCGGTGGCCGCCGACTGGATGTCCTGCGGGCCGCTGGTGGTGTCGCCGACCCATTCGAGCTTGATCTTGTCGTAATACCCCAGGTCCTCGGCGAGTTCGTGGAATCCCACGTCACCGGCCCACCCCTGGTAGCGCAGGACCGTCTTCCCGTCCTCGGTGGTGGCGGTATCCGACGAGCCGGCACACCCCGCCACTCCCGAGGCCAACGTGAACAGTGCTGCGGTCGCCGCGAGTGCGCGCACGGCGCCGCGTCGGAACCGGGAGTGGGACATCGACATCACTTTCTTCTCGTGGGGACCTGGGGTGGAGTTCACTTGGCGGCCAGCGCTTGTCCGTCGGGGCCGCTGTCGGCGGGGTACGTGCCGTTGGCATACGGGTTGTATTCGTTGGTGTAGACATCGGCCGGCGTGAGCTTGCCGTCCTCGAGTTCCCCGTTGCGCACGAGCCAGTCGATCCAGGTCTGGATCTCCTTGTCGGTGATCACGCCGCCGGGGCCGGCGACACCCGGCGTCTTCCAGTAGTCGACGAGATCGGTCGTCTCGTTGCGGCCGCGCTTGGTGATGATGTCCTTGAACTTCGCGATCACGTCGGCGCGGGGCGTGGTCTGGGTCCAGCGGATGGCGCGAGCCGTGCCCTGCACGAAGTCTGCGACGGCATCCTTGTTCTTCGCGATGAAGTCGTCGCGGAAGATCAGCGAACCGTAGGTGAAGGAACCGAAGATGGACTCGTCGGTGAAGAGCGGGCGGATGCCGCCGCGTTCGACCGCCTTGTCGCGGAACACGCTTCCGAGCGTGCCGACGTCGATCTGCCCCTGCCGCAGCGCCTGTTCGGTGTTCACCGGCGGCACGACGGTCAGCTCAACCTGCTTGATCTCGTCCGGGGTCAGGCCTTCCCGCGCCAGCCACTCACGCACGAGGAACTCGTGGTGTGCGCCGAGCGTGTTCATGCCGACCTTCTTGCCGATCAGGTCACGTGCCGACGTGATCGGGCTTCCGTCGAGCACGTAGTACCCGTTGAACGTCTCCTTGTCGGAGCCGTAGTAGCCGATGACGGACGTGATCGGCGAGTCGGCCGCCGCCAGCTTCAGCACCGCACCGTTGAACGCCCCACCGAAGTCGGTCTGGCCCGTGGCCGCGTTCTGAATGCTCTGCGGGCCACTGGTGGTGTCGCCGATCCAGTTCAGTTCGACCTTCTGGTAGTAGCCCAGGTCGGCCGCGAGTTCCGAGAACGAGACCTGGCCCGTGCTCCCCTCGTAGCGAAGTACCGTCTTCCCGTCGGCCGTCGTGGTCGTCTCCGAACTGGAGCACGCGACAGCAAGGCTGGTGAACGTGAGAAGGGCGGCCGCGGCGGCCAGAGTCCGCGCGAAACGTGGACGAATCATCGAAGGTCTTCCTAGTGTGTGATGCCCGCACACGACGAAGCGGCGGGTCGTGCGAGCGCACTCCCGAACCCGCCCGGCAGTCGCAGGGCAGGTGAGCAGGACGTGCAGAAGAAAAGGGGTGCGAAAAAGCCAGGTCAGCTACGACAGCCGAAACACTGGAACATGGCAGACTCCCTGGACGTGGTGTGGTCGCCACACCATACGTCCGGACCCGCCACCAGGGTCAACGGTTACGCGCACCGCGGATTTTATGTCTGGACCGCACGTAGGATATCGGCATGCCCACTGCGACGCTGGTAGACGAATTCGAGTCCCACCGGCCGCATCTGCTCTCCGTCGCGTATCGGCTGACGGGAAGCGTCAGCGACGCGGAGGACGCCGTGCAGGAGTCGTGGCTTCGACTCGACGACGCGAACGCCGCGACCATCCGCGACCTCGGGCCCTGGCTGACCACGGTCGTCGGGCGGATCTGCCTCGACCGGTTGCGGTCGGCGGCGGTGCGGAGGGAACAGTATGTCGGCCAATGGCTTCCGGAGCCCGTCGTCACCGCACTGTCGCCGTCGGCCGAGCCGGACCCGCTGGAAGCGGTCGTCCGGGACGAGGACAACCGCCTCGCCGCGCTGATCGTGCTCGACACGCTCACCCCTGCGCAACGGGTCGCGTTCGTGCTGCACGACGGTTTCGGGGTGCCGTTCGACGAGGTGGCCGGGATTCTCGGAATCGAGACGCCCGCGGCGCGTCAGCTCGCGTCGCGGGCCCGCAAGGCCGCTGCCGCAACCACACCCGCCGTTCCCGACGAGGAGCATGCGCTCGCCGTACAGCGACTGCTCGAGGCACTCGCCGCCGGCGACCTCGACGCGGTGATCGCGGCGCTGCACCCGGACGCCCTCGTCATCGGCGACGCCAACGGCACCACGAGCACCGCCGTCAACGTCATCCACGGCGCGGACAAGTTCGCCCGCTTCTTCCTCGGCCTCATAAAGCGGTACGGGCCGGAGGTGTTCACCGTCATGCAGCCGGTCCTGGTCAACGGCCAGCTGGGCTTCTTCAGCACCGGACTCACCGGCGACGACGCCCACCGCAGCTCGCCGCCGCGAGTGGGTGGGTTCACCGTCCGGGACGGACTCGTCTACGCGGCGTACGACATCGCCAATCCGGAGAAGTTCGGCGGGATCAGACTGCCGGACCTTCCTTCGTGACCGCGGCGTCGTCGGCCCACGGCACCCGGCACGAATCGGTGCCGAAACCCTGCTCGGTGATGCCCAGCGCCGAGTACATCCGGGCGCGCATGTTCTCGATGCCGATCTGATAGGACAGTTCGACGACACCGGCCCGGCCGAACCGGCGCTCGAGGTCTGCCACCTGTTCGTCGGTGACCGTGGTGGGCGTCGCCGTCATCGCGTCGGCGTATGCGATGGCCGCGCGCTCGTCCTCGCTGTAGGCGGGCGAGTCGGCGTAATCGGCGATGTGCGCGAGCCGCTCCACGTCGAGGCCGTCGAGGCGTTGCAGCATCGTGCCGAAGTCCACGCACCACGAGCAGCCGATCGTCCACGCCACGCGGTAGACGGCGATCTCCCGCACATTCGCGGGAAGCACGGTCGACGCCTTCTGCACCGCCATCTCGTGCCGGGCCGAGGCGACGAACAGCTTGCGGTGATGGGCGAGCACGGTGAACGGCTCGGGCACCTCGTCGAACTTGTGGGCAGCATATTTGTAGGCGACCTTCACCAGCGGGCTCGCGTCCGCCGGGGCCACTGCGGGAATGCGGGGCATTGCGTCCTCCATCGTCACCGGGCGCCCGTCGCGCGCCGTCTACAGAGAAGACGAGACAGCCCTGCAGAACGTGACGCGGCCGTGTGCAACCCTCGCCGTCACACCGACTACGCTGCAGTAATGCCCGCAACGCCGCGCAACCGCACCGTCCAGCGCTTGCAGCCGTTCGCGTCCACCATCTTTGCCGAGATGACGGCGCTCGCCGTGAGCCACGACGCCATCAACCTCGGTCAGGGTTTCCCCGACACCGACGGTCCCGCGTCCATGCTCGACACCGCGCGCCGAGCCATCGCGGACGGGCTCAACCAGTACCCACCCGGCCCCGGCATGCCGGTGCTCCGACATGCTGTCGCGGCCGACCGGCTGGCCCGGTACGGGCTCGACCACGACCCCGACTCGGAGGTCCTGGTCACCGTCGGCGCTACCGAGGCCATCAGCGCCGCCATTCTGGGGCTGGTCGAACCGGGTGAGGAAGTGGTGCTGATCGAGCCGTACTACGACTCCTACGCGGCGTCGGTCGCGCTGGCGGGGGCGGTGCGACGCAGCGTGCCGCTCGCCCGCTCCGGCCAGGACTTCGTCGTCGACCTCGACGCTCTGCGGGCCGCGATCACACCGAAGACCCGGATGCTGGTGATCAACACCCCGCACAATCCGACCGGCACCGTCTTCACCCCGGAGGAGATCGCCGCCGTCGCGGAGCTGGCCTGCGAGCACGACCTGCTGGTTCTCAGCGACGAGGTGTACGAGCATCTGGTCTTCGACGGCCGGACGCACACCGCCCTGGCCACTCTGCCGGGAATGTACGAACGGACCGTCTCGGTGTCGAGCGCCGCCAAGACGTTCAACGTCACCGGGTGGAAGATCGGGTGGGCGTGTGGTCCGGCGGAACTGATCGACGCCGTCCGGACCGCGAAGCAATACATGTCCTTCGTCGGCGGCGGACCGTTCCAGCCCGCGGTGGCGCATGCGCTGAGCCACGAGCAGCAGTGGGTGAAGGAACTGCGGGACAGTCTCCAGGCCAAGCGGGACGTGCTGTACGACGCGCTCGTCGCGTCCGGTCTGGAGGTCCATTCGGGCGGCGGCACGTACTACCTGTGCGCCGACATCACCGCGATCGGCGAACGCGACGGCATCGACTTCTGCCGCAGGCTCCCGGAGCGCATCGGCGTGGCCGCGGTGCCGGTCAGCGTGTTCACCGACCATCCGCAGCCGTGGAACCCGCTGGTGCGGTTCGCGTTCTGCAAACAGGATCACGTGCTCGAGGAGGCTGCGCGGCGGCTCCGGACCCTCGCGGAGCCCGGATCGTGACTGCCCGCACCATTCCCGCCGACTTCGTGCGGCGGGCGCTCGAACTGTCGTCGCGCAGTGGGGTCGACCTCTCCCCCGCGCTGTCGGCGGCGGGAATCACGACGGCGTCGCTCGCGGATCCGCTGGCCCGGTTGACGCCGACCCAGGTCACCGCGTTCACCCAGACGGTCTGGCAGATCACGGGCGACGAATTGTTCGGACTCGGGCCGGCCCCGGTCCCTCGCGGCACGTTTCGGCTCGTCTGCCTCGCCCTGATCCACACCGCGGATCTGTCCGCCGCCCTCGAGCGGATGGCCGACATCCTGCGCGCCCTGCCGTCACTGCCCGCCCTGCACATCGGTCCCGGTGTCAACGGCGGAACCCGGATGACCATCGACATCCGTTCGGCCGCGGCCGAACGGTCCACCGAGAAAGTGCAGGTATCCGTCGAGGTGACGCGGGTCGTCACGGACTTCCTGCTGATCCTGCTTCATCGTTTCGCAGCGTGGCTCGTGGGCAAGAGAGTCCGGTTGCTGGCGGTGGAACTGCCGTATCCGGCGCCGCTGCCGCAGCTCGCCGAGAACTACGATCACATCTTCGGTGTCCCCGTGACATTCGATTCCGATATTCCCGCAATCGAATTCGACAACTCCGTGATGCGGGCGCCCATCATCCAGACCGAGGAGACGCTCGAGGACTATCTCCGGGAGTCACCGACGCTGCTGATGTCGGAGCGTGACTACGACAGCACGGCGTCGTCACAGGTGCGCCGGGTCCTCGAGCACGGCATGAAAGGACGTACGTCGACGGCCGAGGACATCGCGGAGATGCTGTCGATCAGCGTCCCCCACCTGCGCCGCCTGCTCCGGCAGGAGGGGACGTCGCTGAATCAGCTGCGGGAGGAAGTGCTCCGCGACGCCGCCGTCGCCGGGCTCCGGCGCGGCGAGACCGTCGAGGACCTGTCGGCGCGGCTCGGCTTCTCCGAGCCCAGCGCGTTCCGTCGCGCCTTCAAACGCTGGACCGGCAGCACCCCGAGCTCCTACCGCGGAGCGTGACAGTGCGTCAGCTGACGCAGAACTCGTTGCCCTCGGGGTCTGCCATCGTGACCCATTCGCTCGGTCCCTGGCGGCCTCGGTGGAGCACGGTGGCGCCGGACTGCTCCAGCTTCTCGGCCACCTCGTAGCGGGCGTCCCCGACCCTGATGTCCAGATGGAGCCGGTTCTTCACCGTCTTCCGTTCGGGAACCAACTGGAACAGCACGCGCGGGCGCTCCGGGTGTTCCGGATCGCGGATGGCCTGGCCCTCCCGCCAGACCAGGACACCCTCGAACTCCATGGTGTCGGACTCCTGCGCATGGCCGGCCTGGACGAGCCCGCGGATGAACTCCTCGTTGCTCGGCTCCACCTCCCAGCCGAGTGTCTGCGCCCACCATTTGGCCAGGGTATGCGGGTTCTCCGAGTCCACCGTGACTTGAAATTCATATCCCATGGCCCGACGGTACAGCGGGGCACCGACAGGTCCCGGCGAGCCGATCCCGGGACACCGGTGTCAGGGTTTGACGAGGATCCGGATGGGATCTCCCTCGTGGTTCGCGAGCTTCTCGATACCCTTCGCGACGTCCTCGAGCGGGATGATCTCGCTGATCGACCGCGACAGGTCGAGGCGGCCACGCGACACCAGTTCGGCGAGGGTTTCGATGTCGACGTTCTTGTAGCCGAGATGCCCGAGCACCTGCTTCTGCGACAGACCGAACTGTGCGGTGGTGCCCACCGACGCCTCTTGCGCGCTCAGCCCGACCGCGACGAGTCGGCCACCGACCGTCAGGCAGTCGAGTGCCTGCTCGAACGTCACCTTCAGTCCGGCCGCGTCGAACGCGACGTCCAGCATCCGTCCGCCCGTCGCCTCGGCGACCTTCTCCTTCAGGTTCTCGTCCCGGGAGTCGAACGCGTAATCCGCACCGAGTTCCAGGGCGCGTTCCCGCACAGCAGGATTGATGTCGAACGCGATCACCGGGACGGCGCCGACCAGACGGGCCAGCTGCACGATGTGGGTGCCGACTCCGCCCACGCCCCACACCCCGACGGTCTCCCCGACCACCACCTTGCCGGTGCGCACGACCGCACCGAACGGCGTCGACACCGCGTCGGCGAGGATGGCTGCCTGCTCGAACGGAACGTTGTCCGGGATGCGGGTCAGTCCCCCGGCCTGGGCCACCGTGTACTCGGCCCACGCGCCGTCGTAGGCGAATGCCATCAGCTGGATGTTCAGGCAGTTCGTGAGATCCCCGCGGCGGCAGTTGCGGCACGCGAAGCAGGGCCTGCCCGCGGACGGAACGACGCGGTCGCCCTCGGACCAGCCGGTCACTCCGGCACCGAGTTTCGCGATGGTGCCCGACGCCTCGTGCCCCTGGGTCACCTCGGGCAGCAGTGCGGGGAACGTGCCGTCGATCAGACTCAGGTCGGAATGGCAGATGCCGCAGAACTCCACTTCGACGAGCACTTCACCAGGTCCGGGTTCGGGTATCGGAACATCCTCCACCGCAATGGTCTTCGTGCCGGCATGGAATCGCTCCGCCCGCATGGTCCCGGCCATCTCTCGCCCCTTCGTCGTCGTCGCTTCCGACGGTACCCGTGAAACATGCTCCTGTGTGCATGGTTCAGGCCACTCGGACCGCTGTGATTCAGACGATCGCGGGCCGCGTCCGGTCGAGGGCAAGGTGAACGGCGAGGCCGCCGAGGACGCTTCCCATCACGAACTTCTGCGCACGCAGCCACACCGGGCGGCCGGACAGGAACGTCGCGACAGTTCCTGCGACGCAGACGATCAGCGCGTTCACGGTGAGCGCGACCACGATCTGGACGCTGCCCAGCAGCAGGCTCTGCAACCAGACGGGCCCGGCGCCGGAGTGGACGAACTGCGGGATCAGCGCCAGGTACATCACCGCGATCTTCGGGTTGAGCAGGTTGGTCGTGAGTCCCATCAGGAACAGCCGGGCGGACGAATCCCGGGGCAGCGCCCGGGCAGGCGCGAACGGCGTCTGCCCGCCGGGCCGCAATGCCTGCCACGCCAGCCAGCCCAGATAGCACGCGCCCGCCAGCTTCAGCGCGGTGTACGCCTGCGGGACGGCGGAGAACACCGCCGAAATACCCAGTGACGCAGCGGCCAGATAGCACAGGAATCCGAGAGCGACACCGGCCAGCGAGACCAGTCCCGCCGCCCTTCCCTGAGTGATGCTGCGCGAGACCAGGTACATCATGTTGGGTCCCGGTGTGAGAACCATGCCGAGGGCGATCGCCGCCACTCCGAGTACCGCCGCCGAATCGATCATGTCCGTGACGATCCCACCGCGGCGACCCGCCGTCGCGGTCCAGTCCAGCCTCGGTGGACCTGTGTCCGGGTTGCATTCGTCGACGACCAGTGGGAACGTCGGAAGAGTAAAGCGTTGTCCAATCCGAAAGGGTGAAACACGAGTTATGCGTACGGCCGTAGCCGACAACTACCCCACGAGAGACCGCAACGAGTGCACGATGACCGTCCGTCAGGACCCGGTCACCTGGTCGGACCAGAAACGGGGTGATACCCGGTCCGGTCCACTCACCGCGAATCAGATTGCCGACTACGACAAACGCGGATATCACTCCGCCGACGCGATCATCCCGCCACGCGACGTGTTCGACCTTGCCGACGAGATGACCCGCCTCGCCGAGACCGACACGCTGCGCGGCGACGGCCGCGTCGTGCGGGAGAACGGCGACGGCGCCGTCCGTTCCGTGTTCGACGTCCACCGGCTCAGCGACGTCGTCGACCAGATCATCCGACGCCCCGAGGTGGTGGGTATCGCGCGGCAGATCCTCGGTTCGGACGTCTACGTCCATCAGTCGCGACTCAATTTCAAGCCCGGTTTCACCGGCGGCCCGTTCTACTGGCACTCCGACTTCGAGACCTGGCACGCCGAGGACGGCATGCCCACGCCCCGCGCCGCGAGTATCTCGATCGCGCTCACCGAGAACTACGGGCACAACGGCGGGCTGATGATCATGCCCGGATCTCACCGCGCGTTCGTCTCGTGCGCCGGCGAGACCCCCGAGGACTACTACAAGGAATCGCTGGTCAGCTATGTTCCGCCCACCGGGTCGCCCGATCAGCCGACGCTCACCCGGATGGCGAACGAGTACGGCATCGACATGATGACCGGACCGGCCGGCTCCGCCACCGTGTTCGATTCCAACTGCATACACGGTTCGAACGGCAACATCACGCCGTTCGCGCGGTCCAACCTCTTCATCGTGTTCAACAGCGTCGAGAACACCCTGACGAATCCGTTCTCGGCGCCCGCCCCGCGCCCCGACTACCTCGGCAGCCGGGATTTCACCCCCTTGCGGTAACGAGCACCATGACGTACCGCGGCCCCGCTCCCTGACGTCGGAGCGGGGCCGCGGTCTGTCGATGCCGCGAAACCCGTAGCCTTCGCGGCACCCTGCATGCGACGATGGCTTGGCACGGTTCGACCGCCCGGCCGGGCGCCGGCGGAACCTTCATCTCCCGGAACGGGGAATGATGTTTGCCTACATCGCGCGCACCGTCGTCGCACACCCGTGGCAGGTCATCGCGACCTGGGTCGTCGCGGCAATAGCCGTCGTTCTGTTCGCACCGAGTCTCGACGACTACACCACCGGTAACCAGCAGACGTTCCTGCCCAGTTCTTTCGAGTCCTCCGAGGCACAGGCCGTCGGCAACGAATACTTCCCCAGCCTGTCCGGCGCCACCGGCAGCCTGGTGGTGGTCCGCGCCGACGCCGCCCCGCTGTCACCCGCCGACCAGCAGACGGCACTGAATCTCGCCACCTCACTGCAGAATTCGGCGATCCCGGGAGTTGTGAGCGTGCAGGGGTCGCCTGCGTCGCTGTCCGCCGACGGGAAGGCCGCCGCGCTGCAAGTGGTATTCGACGGACAACCCGGCGACGACCAGGTCAACGACGCCGTGCCGGTCATCCGGAGCGACGCCGAGCAGCAACTGAACGGCACCGGACTGGTGAGCGGGCTGACCGGTAACGCGGCCATTCAGGTCGACACCACCGCCGCATACGACAACGCCGACAAGATCATCACGATCGCCACGGTGATCGTCATCCTCGCCCTGCTCGGCCTGATCTTCCGCAGCCCCGCCATCGCCGTCCTGCCGGTTCTCGTGATCGGCGTGGTGCTGTCGGTGGTCACCGGACTCACCGCCGTGCTCGCCGACCTGTTCGACTTCCAGGTCAGCACGTCGCTGCAATCCATACTCGTGGTCGTCCTCTTCGGTGTCGGCACCGACTACATCGTCTTCCTGTTGTTCCGCTATCGCGAACGTCTCCGGCAGCAGGCCGCGGCAGGGTCCACCGCCGACACGCATCGAGAAGCCCTCGTGTTCTCCACCGACGTCGTCGGGCGCGTCGTCGCGTCGTCGGCGCTCACGGTCATCGTCGCGTTCGCCGCACTGCTGCTGGCAAAACTCGGCTCGCTCACCACGCTCGCGCCCGGACTGATCGTCGCCGTGGCCGTCATGCTGGTGACGGCGTTGACGCTCATCCCCGCCGTGTTCACCGTTCTGGGCCGCCACCTGTTCTGGCCGCTCGGACCGGGGCACGACAGCCCCCACACACCATTCGCCTCGATCGGCACCGCGATCGGGCGCCGCCCAGCCGTGTTCGCCGCCGTGATCGGCGTCGGGTTGATCGCGCTCGCCTCCTTCGCGTCCGGCTACAAGTCGACGTACAACACGCTGGGCGAACTGCCCTCCGACACGCCGTCACAGCAGGCATTCGACACCCTCGACAAATCCTTTCCCGCGGGTGCGCTGAGCCCGACCCAGGTGTACGTCGTGGCTCCCGGACCACTCGATCCCGCGTCGCTGACCCCGCTCGTCACCGCTCTGACGCAGGTGCCGGGAGTGTCCTCCGTTGCCCCGCCGCGTCCGAGTCAGGACGGTCGCGCCGCGCTCGTCAACGTCGTGCTCGCCGACGACCCCTACTCGAACGCGTCCCTCGACCTCGTCGAGGGCCCGATCCGCGATGCCGCCCACGGTGCGGTCCCCGGTTCGGAAGTCGTTGTGGGAGGTCAGACGTCCACGTTCGTCGACGTCCGCTCGCAACTCGCGGCGGATACGCGCCTCGTGTTCCCGGTCGCCGCGGTCGCGATCGCGCTGATTCTCGCCCTGCTGCTGCTCGCCGTCCTCGCCCCGCTCAACCTGCTGGTATGCGTGGCCCTCACGTTCGTCGCCACCCTCGGCGCCGTGGTGCTCCTGTTCCTGCACGGTCTCGGCTACGACGGGATCGACTTCTCGATTCCGATCGTGCTCTATCTGTTCGTCGTCGCGATCGGCACCGACTACAACATCCTGCTGGCCTCGCGACTGCGGGAGGAATTCCGCAACGGGTACACCCCCCGTGAGGCTGCGCGGATCGCCGTCTCCAACGACGCCCCCACCGTGGCCGCAGCCGGTCTGATCCTGGCGCTGACCTTCGCGTCCCTGACCCTCACCGGACTGGCCAACCTCGCCGAACTCGGCTTCGGTGTGGCGATCGGTGTCGCCATCGCCGCCTTCGCGATGGCCCCGATGCTGGTACCGAGCCTGTCTGCACTCGAACGCCGCGTCTTCTGGTGGCCGAGCAGGCAGAAGGCGGCCATCGATACCGGCGACGACCGCGAGCCGGCGGTACCGCGGTAATTGCCGCCGTCATCCGCCTTCCCGCACGGACGCACCACTTCTCGGTAGCCGCACTCCCTCTAGGGCCCGAAACGCCGCGCGCGAACCAAGAAAGGGTGCGTCTGGCTGCCGCGATTGTCCCGAGCGGACATTATGGGAACATACGTTCGAACATCGGGTAGCATGGCGGCATGACTTCCGCGGATGCGCGGTATGCGCTCCAGGCTTCACTGTTCGACGACGCGTCGTTCGGTGTCGAACTGGGCGCGCTCGGGTCGACGGTGCAGCGTCGCACGCTCACGGCGGGAGCGTGGGTCGACGTGCGACCGGGGTGGCTGACCGGTTCCGACGAGCTGTTCACGACGCTCGCGGAGACGGTGCCGTGGAAGGCGGAGCGGCGCCAGATGTACGACCGGGTGGTCGACGTCCCACGCCTCGTCCGGTTCTACTCGGAAGGTGAGCCGCTCCCGGACCCGCTGCTGGTTACGGCACGCGACGCCCTGAGCAGGCATTACCTGACCGAACTGGGCGAGAAGTTCGCGACTTCGGGACTCTGCTTCTACCGCGACGGTTCCGACAGCGTCGCCTGGCACGGGGACGACACCGGCCGGAGCCGCACCGAAGACACCATGGTCGCCATCCTCTCGCTCGGCGCTGCGCGTCCGCTGCTGCTGCGTCCGCGCGGCGGCGGGCACTCGATCCGGTACTCGCTCGGCCACGGTGACCTGCTGGTGATGGGTGGTTCCTGCCAGCGCACCTGGGAGCATTGCGTACCGAAGAGCACCCGCCCGCTCGGACCGCGGATCAGCGTGCAGTTCCGCACGAGAGGCGTGCGGTGATCACTTCCGACGTGCGGCGACCGCCTGGGCGAGACGGTCCAGCTGCGCCGCCGTCGTGGTCCAGTCGATGCAGGCATCGGTGATGGACTGGCCGTACGTGAGGTCCTCGGCTTTTCCGAGTGTGAGGTCCTGACGACCGGCTTCGATGAAGCTCTCCACCATCACGCCGACGATCCCCTTTTCGCCGTCCTCGAGCCGGGCCGCGATGTCGTTCAGCACGTCGACCTGCTTCTCGTGGTTCTTGCTGCTGTTGCCGTGGCTGGCATCGATGACGACCCGCTCCGGCAGACCGCCCTTGCGCAGCCGGGCGAGCGTGTCCGCCACCGTCTCCGCGTCGTAGTTCGGTCCGTCGCTGCCCCCGCGGAGGATGACGTGGCAGTCGGGGTTGCCAACCGTGCGGATCAGCGCGGCCTGCCCGTCGAGGTCGGTGCCGGGGAACACGTGGCTCGCCGCGGCGGCGCGAGTGCCGTCGACCGCCACCTGCACGTCGCCCTCCGTCGAGTTCTTGATTCCTACGGGCATCGACAGCGCGCTGCACAGCTGGCGGTGCACCTGGCTGGCGGCGGTGCGGGCACCGATCGCGCCGTACGTGACGAGGTCCGCGATGTACTGCGGCATGATCGGGTCGAGGAACTCACAGCCGACCGGGAGGCCGAGCGAGGACACGTCGAGCAGCAGCTTGCGGCCCATGCGGATCCCGGTGTCGATGTCGAACGTGCCGTCCAGGTGCGGGTCGTTGAGCAGGCCCTTCCAGCCGAGCGTGGTGCGCGGCTTCTCGAAGTAGACCCGCATCACGATGTGCAGGTCGTCGCGCAGTTCCTCGGCCTTCCCGGCGAGCCGGCGGGCGTAGTCCATGGCGGCGCCGGGATCGTGCACCGAGCACGGGCCCACCACGACGAGCAGTCGATCGTCGTCGCCGTTCAGCACGTTCACCGTGTCGGCGCGACCGGAGCGCACGGTCGCGGACGCGACGTCGTCGGGGGCGTGTTCGCGGCGCACGACGGACGGCGCGACCAGCGGGCTGATGCTCACTGTGCGCTGGTCGTCCAGCCGATCACTGCTGGTAGTGGTGTCGAGAGTGACAGTCATGGGTTCGGGTTCCTGTTCTCAGGCCGGCCCTCGAAGACTGTGGAGATTCCCGCGAGCCGGTCTGTAATCCGGCTCTGGGGTGGAAGAAGTCAGCGCGTGGTTACGCTGACCGGCCCACCCGGGGCCGGCCTGCTAAACCAGAAATATGCGCGCTGCATGGCGCCCACAGTAACGGCTGCCCCCGATCGGCGCCACACCTACCCCGGGCCCCTGACATTTGTCACGGTGAGGTCGTGACGGACGTGTGGGGGTCGGCGGCCGTCCGGATCGCACGCTGAATGCATGACATCGACAGAGCTCCGCACCTCCACAGCGGCCTCCGCGTCGTCGGCTCCGGCAGTCAGCCTGCGAGGCGTCCACAAGTACTTCGGTGACGTTCACGCCGTCCGAGGCCTGGACCTCGAGGTCCGGCCCGGCGAGATCGTCGCGTTCCTCGGCCCCAACGGCGCCGGCAAGACCACCACCGTCGACATGGTCCTCGGACTGTCTCGCCCCACCACCGGTGAGGTGTCCGTCTTCGGCACCGATCCGCGCACCGCCATCGCGAAGGGCCTGGTCTCGGCGGTCATGCAGACGGGCGGGCTGCTGAAGGAACTGACGGTCGAGGAGACCGTCCGGCTCACCGCAAGCCTGTTCGCCGACACGCGGCCGGTCGACGAGGTCCTCACCCGGGCCGGCATCGCCGATCTCGGAAACCGGTTGGTGGGCAGGTGTTCCGGCGGCCAGCAGCAGCGACTGCGGTTCGCGATGGCACTGCTCTCCGATCCCGAGCTGCTGATCCTCGACGAGCCGACCACGGGCATGGACGTCGAGGGCAGGCGGGACTTCTGGTCGGCGATCCGCGCCGACGCGGACAGCGGCCGGACGGTCGTCTTCGCGACGCACTACCTCGAGGAGGCCGACGCCTACGCCGACCGGATCGTGCTGGTGCGCAAGGGGAAAGTGGTCGCCGACGGCACCGCCGCCGAGGTGAAGGCACTGGCCGCGGGACGCACGGTGCGCGCTCACTACCCGAGCGCCGACAGGGAACAGCTGTTCGCGATTCCCGCCGCCGACAGCATCGAGGTTCGCGGTGACAGCGTCCTCGTCCACTCGACGGACACCGACGCCGTGGCCCGTCATCTCCTCACGCAGACGCCTGCCTGCGACCTCGAAATCGTCTCCCGAGGACTCGAAGATGCGTTCATCGCACTCACCTCCGACGACTCCGGGACGGAAGGATCGAACTGATGACCACCCTCGCCGCACCCCGCCGCGTTCCCCCGCTCGGCGGACTCAACACCACCCTCCTCGGCCTCGAACTGCGCCGGCTCCTGCGCAATCGGCGCACGATGATCATCACTCTCGTCATGCCGGTCGTCTTCTTCCTCATCTTCGGCCTGAACCCGAGCTACTCGGGTGAGAGCGCAGGCAACGGGAACGTCTCGGCGTACGTGATGATCAGCATGGCGCTGTACGGCGCGATGATCGCGACGACGAGCGGCGGCGCGATGGTGTCGGTGGAACGGGCGTCCGGGTGGAGCCGGCAGTTGCGGCTCACCCCCTTGTCCCCCGGGGTCTACATCTTCGTCAAGGTGCTCGTCGCGATGATGCTCGGGCTCGGGGCCGTCGGCGTCGTCTACCTCGTGGGCGCGTTCACGTCCGTCCAGATGGACACGTCCCTGTGGTTCACGACGGCCCTGATCACTTGGCTCGGGTCCGCAGTGTTCGCCGCGTTCGGCCTGTTCATGGGATACCTGCTGCCGAGCGAGAACGTGATGCAGATCCTGGGCCCCGGGCTCGCCGTGCTCGGCTTCGCGGGCGGGCTGTTCATGCCGCTGCAGGACGGTTCGGTGTGGGCGTCGATCGCGCAGTTCATGCCCACGTACGGGCTGAGTCAGCTGGTGCACGCACCGCTCACCGGCGATGCGATGCAGTGGACGTGGCTCCTCAACGTCGCGGTCTGGCTGGCGATCTTCGTCGGCGGTGCGGCCTGGCGGTTCCAGCGCGACACCGAGCGAGTGTGACGGCGGTATCGTGACTTCCGTGACCACCCCGGACGGCCCCGTCGTGACCAGACGATGGGGCCGTTTCGGATTCGTTTTCGCCGCCGCGTGGACGATCTTCCTGTTCCAGCCGTTGCTCGACGGCTGGAACGACCGCGATCACGTCCGCGGCTGGATCGGGATGATCGCCACGCTCGCCTTCGCGGTGACGTACCTCGCGATGTTCCGGTGGTCGCATACCCGGCGCGCGCACAACGAGTTTCGGCCACCGCTGAACCAGGCGGTGCCGCTCGTGGTGGCGTTGTTCGGGCTCGCAGCCGTCATGGTGGTCGCTGTCGGGTCGTCGGGTCTGTCCGCCGCCGTCTTCCTCGCGGTCTCCGCGGTCATGCTGTTCCCCGCGTGGCTCGGCGGGATCACCGCCCTGACCGTCGCGGTTCTCGTGGAAGTGATCTCCGCGGTGATGGACTGGGGGTCGGGCACCGGACTCTCGCTGGGGGTCTGCGCGGCCGCGTTCGCGATGTTCGGGGTGACCAAGCTGATCAACCGCAACATCGAACTCCTCCGGGAACGGGAGAAGAGCGAACGACTCGCGGTGCAGGAGGAACGCACCCGGATGGCCCGCGACCTCCACGACATCCTCGGGCACTCCCTCACCGTCATCACCGTCAAGGCCGAACTCGTGGGCCGGCTCCTCGACATCGACGTCGACCGGGCCCGCACGGAAGTGGCAGACCTGGAACGTCTTTCCCGCGACGCGCTCGCGGATGTCCGGCAGGCCGTGCAGGGAATCCGGGGACTGTCGCTTCCGGTGGAGATCGCCCGGGCCGGGGAAGCGCTGCGGTCGGCCGGAATCGAGGCCGAGCTGCCCAACAGCACCGAGTCGGTGCCCACCGGGCTGCGCGAGTTGTTCGCGTGGACGGTCCGCGAAGGTGTCACGAACGTGGTCCGGCACAGCGGTGCGACGCACTGCTCGGTCACGGTGGGTGAACGCGAGGTCACCGTCGTCGACGACGGCTCCGGCTGTAGTGAATCCGCGCACGGGAACGGGCTGGTGGGCCTTCGGGAGCGCGCCGCCGCCGCCGGAGCCCGGGTCGTCATCACCCATCCGCAACCCGGCGGATTCTCGTTGCACGTGCTGACGGAAGAGGTCCCGTGACGATCCGGCTGCTGCTCGCCGACGATCAAGCACTCGTCCGCGGGGCCCTCGCCGCCCTGCTGGACCTGGAGGCGGACCTGACGGTCGTCGCGGAGGTCGGGCGCGGCGACGAGGTCGTCGCGGCGGCGCGCGAGCACTCCCCCGACGTCGCGCTGCTCGACGTCGAAATGCCCGGTCTGGACGGGATCGCCGCGGCCGCGGCACTGCGGGACGAGGTGCCGCAGACCCGCGTCCTGATCGTGACGACGTTCGGTCGTCCCGGCTACCTGCGCAAGGCACTCAAGGCTGGTGCGTCGGGGTTCGTCGTGAAGGACACCCCGGCCCGGCAGCTCGCCGACGCCGTACGTCGCGTCCATGCCGGGCTGCGCGTCGTCGACCCCGCTCTCGCCGCCGACAGCCTCGTCAGCGGGGAATCGCCGCTCACCGACCGCGAGACCGACGTGCTGCGGGCGGCGCGGGACGGTGCGCCGGTCGCGTCGATCGCGGCCGCACTGTTCCTGTCCGCAGGTACCGTGCGCAACCATCTGTCGGCGGCGATCGGCAAGACCGGGGCCAGCACCCGCGCCGAGGCCGTCCGCGCCGCGGAGTCGAACGGCTGGCTTTAGGCGCTTCGCGCCCGTGCGCCTTTTTGGTAGTTGGGGCTACCAAAAAGGCGCACGGGCCGAAGGCCTATGCTGGCCCGTGCAGCTGGTTCGCCCGGCACGGTCGTGAGGAGCCCCGAAGACCGCACCTGGCGTCGAAGCACGTCGGACTCCCCGGAGTTCGCGTGTGAGAGGGAACCCGGTGAGAATCCGGGACTGTCCCGCAGCGGTGAGCAGGAACGACCGCCGTCACCATGCACTGGGCACACAGCCTGGGAAGCGACGGCCACTAGGTCCGGTGTGATTTCACACCGGCTGCCTGCGAGTCCGAAGACCTGCCGACTGTGTCGGGCACGCCGTGCCCGACGGTGACCGCCTCGTGGATTGGGCGTGTAGACCTTCTCGCGCTGCAGCACGTCCCTGGGCTCGAGAGGTGTACCCGTTTGCCGGTGGTAGCCGTACCGCGTACGCAACTGGAGATACCGTGACATTCACTTTCACCGCGACCGTGCTGGGCTCACCTCGCATCGGTCCGAATCGCGAACTGAAGAAGGCCGTCGAGTCGTACTGGGCCGGACGCCTCGACGCCGAAGCGCTCGACGCTCTCGCCCGGGATCTGCGACGCCAGACCTGGACGAGCCTGCGCGATGCCGGGCTCGACTCCGTTCCCGTCAACACGTTCTCGTACTACGACCATGTGCTGGACACCGCGGCGATGCTCGGTGCCCTGCCCGACCGTGTCGCCGGCATCGAGAACGACCTCGACCGCTACTTCGCCGCCGCCCGCGGCAACGACACGGTCGCCCCGCTCGAGATGACCAAGTGGTTCGACACCAACTACCACTATCTGGTGCCGGAGATCTCCCCGTCGACGACGTTCGCCCTCGACCCGGCGAAGGTGCTCCGCGAACTCGAAGAGGCACGTGCCCTGGGCATTCCGGCCCGACCGGTGGTGGTGGGTCCGGTCACGTTCCTGCTGCTGTCGAAGGCCGTCGGCTCGGACGCACCCCTCCTCGACCGCCTCGACGAACTCGTCCCGCTGTATGCGGACCTGCTCGGCCGGCTCGCCGACGCGGGCGCCGAGTGGGTGCAGGTCGACGAACCCGCGCTCGTCGCCGACCGCACACCGGAGGAGATCGCGGCGGCCAAGCGAGCCTACGACCGGTTGTCCGCGGTCGCGTCGCGACCGGCGATCCTCGTCGCGTCCTACTTCGGCAGCCTCGGCGATGCACTCCCCGCGATCGCCTCGACCGGTGTCGAGGGAATCGCGATCGACCTGGTCGCCGGATCCGACACTCTCGCCACGGTTCCCGATCTGACCCGCAAGCACGTCGTTGCCGGCGTCGTCGACGGACGCAACATCTGGCGCACCGACCTGGACGCGGCACTGGCCTCGCTCGGCACCCTGCTGGGCAGCACCGGCTCGCTCGCCGTCTCGACGTCGTGCTCGCTGCTGCACGTCCCGTACACGCTCGACGCGGAAACCGGCCTCGACAAGGCGCTGCGGTCGTGGCTGGCGTTCGGGACCGAGAAGGTCCGCGAGGTCGTCACGCTCGGCACCGCACTGACCAGCGGTCGCGAGTCCGTCGACGACGAATTCGCGCTCGCCCGCGCGGCGGCGTCCACCCGCAACACCGACCCGCGTCTGCACGACGCCACGGTCCGTGCCCGGCTGGACGCGCTCACCGCGTCCGATCCGGGGCGCAGTCCCGCGGCGGAACGACGGGAGGTCCAGTCGGCGCTGTCGCTTCCGGTGCTGCCGACCACGACCATCGGCTCGTACCCGCAGACGACGCAGATCCGCGTCGCGCGCGCGGCGCGGCGCAAGGGTGAGATCGACGAGGCCGAGTACCTGAACCGGATGCGCGCCGAGGTCGCCGATGTGGTTGCGCTGCAAGAGAAGCTGGACCTCGACGTGCTGGTGCACGGCGAACCGGAACGCAACGACATGGTGCAGTACTTCGCCGAACAGTTGGACGGGTTCTTCGCGACGGACAACGGCTGGGTGCAGTCGTACGGCAGCCGCTGCGTCCGCCCGCCGATCCTGTACGGCGACGTGCGCCGCAGCAACCCGATGACCGTCGAATGGATCACGTACGCGCAGTCGCTCACGCAGCGTCCGGTGAAGGGCATGCTCACCGGTCCGGTGACGATCCTGGCGTGGTCGTTCGTGCGCGACGACCAGCCGCCGGCCGCCTCGGCCAACCAGGTGGCGCTGGCCATCCGCGACGAAACGGTGGACCTGCAGGGTGCGGGCATCCGGATCGTCCAGGTGGACGAGCCCGCGCTGCGCGAACTGCTGCCCCTGCGGGCCGCGGATCAGCCGGCGTACCTCGACTGGTCGGTCGGGGCGTTCCGTCTCGCGACGTCCGGGGTCTCCGACTCGACGCAGATCCACACCCACCTCTGCTACTCGGAGTTCGGTGAGGTCATCGAGGCCATCGCGAGGCTCGACGCCGACGTCACCTCCATCGAGGCGGCCCGCTCGCACATGGAGGTCCTCGACGACCTCAACGCCGTCGGCTTCGACCTCGGCGTCGGTCCGGGCGTGTACGACATCCACTCGCCGCGGGTGCCCGGCGTCGAGGAGATCGCGGCGTCGCTGCGGGAGGCGTTGAAGGCGGTGCCGGTGGAACGGCTTTGGGTCAACCCCGACTGCGGGCTGAAAACCCGTGGTCCCGCCGAGGTCGAGGCGTCGCTGCGCAACCTCGTCGACGCGGCGAAGCTGGTCCGCGCGGAGCTCTAGGCTGCGCCCGTGAGTGGTTGAGGAGTCCCTGGACTCGTCAACCGCTCACGGGGCCGAAGGCCCTGGTCTGCGACGGATTCTCACCGAACCGGCGACGGTAGGCAGCCGCGAAGAGGCCGAGGTTGACGTATCCCCACGCGCCGGCGATGGAGGCGACGGTCTCCCCCGGCGATGCGGTGAGCAGTTCCTCCCGGATGCCCTGGAGCCGCTGCTCACGCACGTATTCGGCCGGGGTGGTGTCCAGGTATTTCCGGAACGACCCGGACAGGGTGCGGACGCTGACACCCACCGCGTCGGCGATGTCGGAGGCGGTCGGCAGTTCGCGGGCGTACTCCCGGATGTACTGGACGGCGTGCCGCACATAGCCGGGCGCCGCCGGGCCGGTGGACCTGTCCGGGTCCACCCCGGCACGAGCCGCCCATTCGGTGAGCAGGTGACCGACGAGCAACTCCTGCAGGTTGAGCCCGATGCGCCCCTCCGTGGCGTGTCCGGGTAGCTCTTTCGTCGTCCGCATGGCGTACCCGAGCAGCGCCTGCCAGCCGGATCCGCCGCCCCCGATGACGCATTTGCGTTGCCAGAGAAGATCTCCGGGGTCGAATCCCCACCACCGCACAGCCGTGTCGGCGAGCAACATGTGGGGGACCGTGAGATTGAGCTGGACGTGGTCGGGGGAGAACTCGACGAGGTAGTCGACGCGACTGCAGTCGGCGACGAACGTGTCACCCGACGGTGTGTCCGCGGTGACGTCGTGGTCGAGGTGGTGCCGGGCGTTGCCCCGGATGGTCGTGAGAACGAGCGCGTTGCCGGCGTCGGCCGAGAAGTCGCCGACCGAGACGGGGATTCCGTAGGAGAACCGGGTGACCGTGATGCCCCCGATCTTCGTGGAGTACATGCTCGACCGGGGTAACAGCCCGACACCGAGCGGACGCACCACGTAGGGCATGTACACGCGATCGGACCAGAGTTGGATCTCGCTCCAGTCCTCCGACGTTCTGCGCTCGGCGGCCGGCGGCCGTCCCACCGCAAACGGATCCAGCGAGACCATGCGTCGAGTATCCAGGCCCGTGCGCCTTTCTGGTAGCGGGAACAACCGAAAAGGCGCACGGAGCCGAAGGCCCATTGCTTATATCGTGAGTGTGTGCTCATAATATGGGTGTACCTGTGACACCAGTCACTACCCGCCTCCTCGATAAGGACGCGCCACATGTCAGATGCAGCAATCCTGATCAACACCACGGTCGCCGTCGCGGCGGTCGTTGTGATGATCGTGCGTTTCAAGTTCAACCCAGTGGTGTCATTGGTCGTCGGATCCGCCTACCTCGGACTCACGACGGGACTCGGCACGGCCGCAACGGTGGACGTCATCAGCACCGGTTTCGGCGACATCATGGCCGAAGTGGGACTTCTGATCGCGTTCGGCGTCCTGATGGGCGCCATGCTGAAAGAAATGGGCGCGATCCAGCGCCTGGTCGGAACGCTGCTCCGCGTGTTCGGACCCAAACGAATGCCCTATGCGTTGTCGCTGACCATCGCGACGCTGCTGCAATCCATCTTCCTCGACGTCCTCCTCGTGATTTCGGCGCCGCTCGCCCGCAACCTCGCACCGAAGGTCGGCCGGGTCGGCACCGCACGCATGGCCACCGCCCTCGCCATCGGCCTGGAGTGCGGCATCGTGCTCATGGTTCCCGGTGTGGGCGCCCTCGCCCTCGCCGGACTTCTCGGTGTGCCGCTCGGCAAGATGCTGATCTTCGGGCTGATCCTGGTGATCCCGACCGTGGCGATCTCGGTCGCGATCATGTCGTTCCTGTTCACCCGCGGTTGGTGGAACCCGGAGAAGGACGAGGAGCACTTCCATCAGACGGTCGTCGACGACGAAGAGGACGAGTGGACCGACGGCGGCAGCGGCGGGACCACCCCTCGGCCCGATGCCGGCGGAGGCGTCGCCCAGGCGCAACGCGCCGCGACCGTCACGGAGGTCACGGCCGAGCGCGCGGAACACGACCGCCCCCTGATCCTCCTCCTCGCTCCTCTGCTCGTCTCGCTCCTGCTCATCGCGACCGGCGCGATCCTGGACATCGCCGAGATCAGCAACCCGGTGATCTCGTTCGCGTCGGAGCCGCTCATCGCGTTGCTGATCGGACTGATCGGCACCAGCTTCGTCGGACGGCTCACCGTCGGCCAGCACCGCGTCCAGAAGGCGATCGCCAGCGGTTTCAGCGAGAGCGGCCAGATCCTCATCCTCACCGGTGTCGGCGGGTCCCTCGCTGCGACCATCGCCGCGGCCGGGCTCGGGGACATCCTCGGCAAGTACTTCACCGCCAATCACGCGGCTCCGCTGCTGATGGTCTGGGTGATCGCCGCCGTCCTGCACGTCGCCGTCGGCTCGGTCACGATCTCCGCCATCACCGCCGCGGGCGTCCTCGCACCCATCGCACCGACCCTCGGCCTCGACCCCGTCCTCATCGCCCTCGCGGCCGGCGCCGGCTCCCTGTTCGCGGTGCACGTCACCAGCAACACCTTCTGGCTGCTGCAGTCCTTGATGGGTCAGACCACACGAGGCACGCTGAAGACGTGTTCGGTGGGAGTATCGGTGGCATCAGTCGTCGCAATACTGCTCGTCCTGCCCATGAGCCTCGTTCTCTGAGCGTCACTATCAGTTAAGGATCACCATGTTCTCCGACAACACCATTCGGCCACTCGACGGGGTTCGGGTACTCGAGCTGGGTAACTACATCGCCGCTCCGACGGCGGGCCGGATGCTCGCCGACTTCGGGGCCGAGGTCATCAAGGTGGAACGCCCGAAGACCGGCGACGAACTGCGCAACTGGCGGCTCTACTCCGGCGACACCTCGATGCTGTACCGCACGATCAACCGCAACAAGAAGTCGATCGTGCTGGACCTGCGCACCGAGGAGGGCCGCCGGCTCGTCCTGGATCTCGCCGCCAAGTGCGACATCCTGCTGGAGAACTTCCGGCCCGGCACCCTGGAGAAATGGGGCATCGGACCGGACGCGTTGAACGCGGCCAATCCGGACCTGGTGATCACCCGCATCTCGGCGTTCGGGCAGACCGGGCCGATGTCGCAGCGGCCGGGGTTCGCCGCGGTCGCGGAGGCCGCCGGCGGATTCCGCGAACTCGTCGGCGACCCGGACCGGCCACCGGTGCGGGTGGGGGTGTCGATCGGCGACTCGATCGCCGGCCTCTACGCGGCGTTCGGGGCGGTGATGGCCCTGTTCCAGCGTGAGGCCGCGAAGGTCGCCGGAACGCCGGGCCCGTCCCTGCCGCATCGGATCATCGACGTCGCACTCAACGAATCGATCCTGTCGATGATGGAGTCGCTGATCCCCGACTATCTCGCGTACGGCATCAAACGCGAACGCGTCGGCGGCCGGATGGAAGGCATCGCCCCGTCGAACGCGTACATCTGCAACGACGGCAACAGCATCATCATCGCCGGCAACGGTGACGCCATCTTCCAGCGCTACATGGACACCATCGGCCGCCCCGACCTCGGCGCCGACCCGGACCTGTCCACCAACGCCGGACGGTGGGCGCGCCGCGACGAACTCGACACGGCGATCGGTGAGTGGACGATCCAGTACTCGCGTGACGAGGCGCTGAAGATCCTCGACACCGCCGGGGTGCCGTCGGGTCCGATCAACACCGCCGCCGACATCTGCAGCGACGAGCAGTACGCGGCCCGCAACATGATTCAGCAGTTCACCGTCGACACCGGTGAGGCCGAGCCGAAGCAGGTCGGGTTCCCCGGCATCGTCCCGGTGATCGGCGGAAAGTCGCTGCCCATCCGCAGCGTCGGCCCCGACCTCGGCGAGCACACCCGGGAGGTCCTCGAGACATTGCTCGGCATGACCCCGGAACAGATCGACTCCATCGTCAACGACACAGTAGGTGGCCTCTCATGACGCAGTCCTTCGAATCACGCACCCTGCTCCGCGACGTCACCCTGCGTGACGGATTGCAGTTGACGGGCAAGATGCTGCCCACCGCCCGGAAGCTCGAGATCGCCCGGCGGCTCCTGGAACTCGGCGTGCCCGCGCTCGAGATCGGGTCGATGGCCCGCCCCGACCTCGTCCCGCCGATGGCGAACACCGTCGAGGTGATCTCGGAACTGACCCCGGAGGAACTGGATCACTGCTGGGTGTGGGTGGCGACGCCCCGGCACGTGGAGAAGGCCGCCGCCGCCGGCGCACGCCATTTCCAGTACTGCTTCTCCGCCTCCGATTCCCACAACCAGGCGAATATCGGACGTTCCACCGAGGACAGCCTCGCCGCGATGCCCGCCGCGATCGAACTCGCGCAGGAGGTCGGCGGCAGCATCCAGCTGTGCATCGCAACGTCGTTCACCTGCCCGTTCGAGGGCAGAGTGCCGGAGCAGCGGGTCATCGACATCGCCAACGATCCGCGCGCCCACGGCGCCGTCGACGTCGTCGTCTGCGACACCCTCGGCCAGGCCGTCCCCGCCGAGGTGTACTCCCTCGTCTCCCGGGTACGGCTCGAAACCCCGCAGCGCGGCATCGTCTTCCACGGCCACGACACCTGGGGTCTGGGGGTCGCGAACAGTCTCGCCGCGGTCGCGGCCGGAGCGATGACCGTCGACGGCGCCCTCGGCGGACTCGGCGGCTGCCCGTTCGCGCCCGGCGCCAGCGGCAACACCGCCAGCGAGGACCTGCTGTTCGCCACCCGCCCGGACTGGCTGAACCCCAGCACGTTCGGATCCCTCGTGGAACTGTCCGAGAAGACCCTCGCCGAACTCGGCGAAGCCAACCGGTCCAAGGCCGCCCAGGGCGCGCGTTCCAATGCCACCGCGTTCGAGTGGGTTATCGGCGGCGGCCGATGAGCGGCGCCCGGTTCTACGTCACCACTCCGATCCCCGAACCCGCGCTGACCCTGCTGCGCGCCGCGGGTAGCGTCGATGTCCCCGACGACCTTCCGGACGCCGCCCGGCTGCGGGAGGTCTGCGTGTCCGGCGACTACGACGTGGTGGTGTCCCAGCTGCGCGACACGTTCGACGCCGACCTCCTGGCCGCGGCGAAGATCCGCGGCATCTCCAACTACGCGGTCGGGTTCAACAACGTCGACATCGGTGCGGCCACCGCGAACTCGATAGTCGTCGGCAACACACCCGGTGTGCTCACCGACGCCACCGCCGACGTCGCGATGCTGCTGATCATGGCCACCGCCCGTCGCGCCGTGGAGGCCGACGCATTCATCCGCTCCGGACAGTTCACCGGATGGGAGCCGAACCTACTTCTCGGCCAGGATGTTTCGGGACGCACGCTGGGTCTCGCCGGCTTCGGGCGGATCGCCCGGGCGACCGCGAAACGGGCACTGGCCTTCGGGATGCAGGTGCTGTTCTGCCCGCGGCCTCCCGGCGACCGTCCGGTGCCGGACGAGGAGCTCGGTGAATTCGCCGGACTCGTCACCCACACAGATTGGGACACCCTCGTCACCACCAGCGACTACCTGTCGCTGCACGTGCCCCTCAACGCGCAGACCCGCCACCTGGTCGATGCGGGTGTGCTGGCGGCGATGAAACCGTCCGCGATCCTGATCAACACGGCCCGCGGTCCCGTCGTCGACGAAGCCGCCCTCGTCGCCGCCCTGAAATCGGGGGAGATCGCCGGGGCCGGACTGGACGTCTACGAGGACGAACCCGCGCTCGCCCCGGGGCTCGCGGAACTGTCGAACACGGTCCTGCTCCCCCACCTCGGCAGCGCCACGGTGTCGGTGCGCGCCGAGATGGCGCGGCTGTGCGCCGAGAACGCCGTGGCCATGGCGCAGAACCGGATTCCCCCGCATCCGGTCAACCCGGAAGCCTGGGGCTCATGACGGTTCTGATCGCCCCCGACAGTTTCAAGGGCACCTACACCGCAGGCGAGGTCGCCGACGCCGTCGCCACCGGGGTCGAGTCGTCCGGCAGTGCCGCGATCAGGCTGCCGGTCGCCGACGGCGGCGAGGGCACCCTCGACGTCCTCACCGTCCTCCTCGGACTGCGCCCGGTCACCACCCGGTCCCGCAACCCCTGGGGCTGCCCGTGCCGGCCGACGTACGGGCTGTCCGACGACGGGACCGCGGTCATCGAGATCGCCGCCGCCTCCGGGATCACCACGCCGCACGACGGCCCCCGCGACCCGGTCACCGCCACCACCTACGGCACCGGGATGCTCGTCGCCGACGCCGCCCGGCGCGGTGCCCGGCGCATCGTCGTCGCGGCCGGCGGATCCGCCACCACGGACGGCGGCACCGGGGCCATCGCCGCCATCGAGGCGGGCGGCGGACTCCGGGGCGCCTCCGTCACCGTGCTGACCGACGTCACCACCCGATACGTCGACGCCGCCAGGGTGTTCGGACCGCAGAAGGGCGCCGACGCGGGCACCGTGCAACTCCTCACGCGGCAACTCGAGGCGAAGGCGCGGGCTCTGCCGCGCGACCCGTCGAGGATCGACGCGACCGGCGCGGCCGGCGGGTTCTCCGGCGGGATGTGGGCGCGGTACGGCGCCGAACTACGCTCGGGCGCCGACTACATTCTCGACGTGATCGGCTTCGACACGCTGGCCGCGGACGCGTCCGCGATCGTCGTCGGCGAAGGCAGGCTCGACGGACAGACGAAAGCGGGCAAGATCATCTCCGCGATTCTCGCCCGCGCGGGCACCACCCCGGTGTACGCCGTGGTCGGCTCCGTCGGCGACGATCTCGGCGACTACCGGTCCCGGTTCGCCGGTGTCCTCGTCGCCACGGACGCCGTGGCCATGCACGACGCCGGCCGCATGATCGCGGCGCAGCTCATGACGGGTAGCGGCCACCCAGCGTCCGGGTGACCTGCTCGGCGCTGCCGACGAGCAGATCCACCCACTTCTCGCACTGTTCACGAGGCATGCGCAGTGTCGGCCCGCTGATCGCCAGAGCACCGATCACGTCGGCGGACGAATCGAACACGGGCGCAGCCAATCCCGAGGCGCTGTCCTCCCGCTCCCCCGCGGTGATGGCGTACCCGTCGGCCCGGGCCTGGTGGATCAGTTCGCGGAGCACGGCGGTGTCGGTGACGGTGCCCTCGGTCATCGGTTCGATGGGGCCGGCGAGGACCTGTTCGGTGAGGTCCGGGTTCCAGGCGAGCAACACCCTTCCCGCCGATCCCGCGGGCAGGGGGACGATCTTCCCGACGTACATGTTCCGGCGCAGCGCGTGCTCGGTCTCCGCGATGGCCACACACACGCGGTAGCCCTGCTCGACCCGGAAGAAGCTGGCGGTCTCGCCGGTGGCGTCGCGGATCTCCTTCAGCACCGGCGTGACGACAGCCAGAATGTCGAGTCCCTTGGTGGCCGTCGCGGCCCAGAACGCCATCTTCACGCCGATCCGGATCTGGTCGCCGGACCGGTCGAGGAATTCCTGCGCCACCAGGTTGCTGACCAGCCGTTGGACCGTCGACGTCGGCAGACCCGTCGCCTGGTGAATCTCGCCCAGCGTCATCGACGGACGCGTCAGGCTGAAGGCATCGAGGATCTCCGTGATCTTGCTGAGCACCAGCAACGGTTGGTGCTTGGAGGTCAATTCGCCGTCTTCCGCTCGCATGCCCTCGACGATAGTCGCCCTTACCAGCACGTGAGTGCCGAAGAACGGCGGAACACACTTCGGCACTCACCTCGGGCGAATCGACTGTCGCCACACGGGCGGGGATGTGGTACTTATTGAAGATGCTCGAATTCGACTCGACGAAAGGCGCATGAGCGCCCACCGAGATATCTCTCCGGCACAACGGTTCGGGGAATTCACCCGCGCGTTCGACGCGCTTCGCTCGCTACCTTCGCGGTGCCGCGACCCTTCGGCTCCTCGCAGGTCTTTTCCCTTCCCTCAATTTGCGATGCCCTACACCGATTTCGAGAAAGGAGGTACCCATGAAGTTGGCTGAGGCACTGGCCGAACGCGGCGATCTGACGCGTCGGGTGGAGCACCTGAAGTCGCGAATCCTCACGAATGCACGGCATCAAGAGGGTGAGTCGCCGGCGGAGGACGCCGCGGCGCTCCTCGTCGAACTCGAGGAGGTCCTGGACCGTCTGGAGATCCTCGTTCGAAGGATCAATCGGACGAATACCGCTGCGCCACTGGGTGACGCGAGCATCACGGACGCGCTGGCCCGCCGGGACATGCTGCGAATCCGACACCGGGTGGTGTCCGCCGCCGCGGATGCCGCCTCCGGTCGTGAGCAGGACCGATACGGCAGGCAACTCCGCTCCGAACTCGTCTTCGTCGCGGCGTTGCCCGTCCGGGACCTGCGGCGGACGGCAGACGATCTCGCCCGGCAGATCCGCGAAGTCGATCTGCAAGTGCAGAAGGAGAATTGGGAGGTCGAGCTGCTCGACTGAACAAAAGCTGGGTAGTAGGTAACCGTCTCGGAGGCGAGCACGCACCGCGAGTCGACGGTAATTCGGCTCTTCTCCGGCGTGGAGGGCAACGCTCCGGGCACACACCCGGATCACACTGCAGCCCTGCACACGGCACAGGTGACAGTGCACAACGCACATCTCATCACCGGGTGCTGATCCGAGACGGCGAGGGCGGGCAAGGGGCTACCCACACACGTGAGTGGCAAAGCGTGCGGAAGCACACTCTGCCACTCACGTCGGGGATCAGCCGACCACGAGATCCAACTCGTCGTCGGACACTCCGACCGCGATGCTGCCACCCTTGACGAGGACGTCGTCGAGCAGCAGATCGGCGATCCGATCGTCGACGGCCCGCTGGATCGACCTGCGCAACGGACGCGCCCCGAACTCGGGCTGGTGTCCGTGCTCGGCAATCCAGTCGACCGCGTCCTCGCTGAACGAGATCTCGATGCCCTTGGACTGCAGCCGCTTCCGGCTGTCGTCCAGCAGCAGGTCCGTGATCCGGTGCAGCTGCTCGGTGTCGAGCTTGCGGAAGATTACGATCTCGTCGATCCGGTTCAGGAACTCGGGACGCATCGACTCGCGCAGCCGGCCCATCACCCGATCCCGCAATGGCTTCTCCGAAGCCTCCGCGTCACCGGTGCTGAATCCCAGCGCACCCGACTTGCTGGAGATGATGTCGGATCCCAGGTTGCTGGTCATGATCAGAACGGTGTTCTTGAAATCCACCGTCCGGCCCTGACCGTCCGTGAGCCGACCGTCGTCGAGCACCTGCAGCAGCGTGTTGAACACGTCGGGGTGCGCCTTCTCGATCTCGTCGAGCAGGATCACCGAGTACGGGTTCCGGCGGACCTGCTCGGTGAGCTGTCCCGCCTCCCCGTATCCGACATAGCCGGGAGGGGCACCGACGAGCCGGCTGACCGTGTGACGTTCACCGAACTCGCTCATGTCGAGTCGCAGCATCTTGTTCTCGTCACCGAACAGCGTGGCGGCCAGCGCCTTCGCCAGCTCGGTCTTGCCGACACCGGTCGGTCCGAGGAACAGGAAGCTTCCCACGGGGCGATCCGGATCGTTCATGCCGGTGCGGCTGCGGCGCACTGCCCGGGCGATGGCCCGCACAGCGTCGTCCTGGCCGATGACACGGCGATGCAATTCGTCCTCGAGCCGGCGGAGGCGTTCCTTCTCCTCCTCGGTCATCTGGCTGGCCGGGATTCCGGTGGCCCGGGACACGACCTCGGCGATCTGCTCGGCGGTCACCTCGGGCGCGACGTCGGACGCGCCGACCGCCTTCCCGTCGATCCGGGCCTGGACCTCCATGGCCTCGTCGCGCAGTCGGGAAGCCTTCTCGTACTGCTCGTCAGCGACGGCCTGCTCCTTGGCCTGCTCGAGTTCCGCGAGCTTCGCCCGCAGAGCCTCGACATCGACGCTCGGCATCCGCAGCCGCAACCGGGCTCCGGCCTGGTCGATCAGGTCGATCGCCTTGTCCGGCAGGAAGCGGTCACCGATGTAGCGGGCCGACAGCTCGACGGCGGCCGCAATCGCCTCGTCCGTGTAGCGGACGCCGTGGTGCTCCTCGTACCGGTCACGCAGACCGGACAGGATCGCCACCGCATCCGGGGCACTCGGCTCCGCCACCGTCACCGGCTGGAAGCGGCGTTCGAGCGCCGGATCCTTCTCGATGTGCTTGCGGTACTCGTCGAGCGTCGTCGCACCGACGATGTGCAGCTCACCACGGGCAAGCTTCGGCTTGAGGATGTTGCCCGCATCCATCGCGCCGTCGGCGCCGCCACCGGCACCGGCGATGGAGTGGACCTCGTCGATGAAGACGATCAGCTCGTCCGAGTGGGCCGAGATCTCGTCGATCACCTTGTTGAGGCGTTCCTCGAAGTCGCCGCGGTACCGGGTGCCCGACACCATGCTCGACAGGTCGAGCTGGACGATGCGCTTGCCCGTCAGGCGGTCGGGGACCTCGCCGTCGACGATGCGCTGGGCCAGGCCCTCGACGACCGCCGTCTTGCCGACGCCGGCCTCACCGACCAGCACGGGGTTGTTCTTGGTGCGGCGCGACAGGATCTCGATGGTCTGCTCGATCTCGTCGGCGCGCCCGATCACCGGGTCGACTCCGCCGCCGCGTGCGCGTTCGGTGAGGTCGAAGCCGTACTTGTCGAGCGTGGGGGTCTCGGAGTTCGAGGACTCCTCCTCCACCGATCCACCCTGCACCGCGGTCTGCAGACGCTCCGGGGTGATTCCCTCGGACGCGAGCAGGCGTCCGGCGGCGTGGTCCTGATCCGCGGCGAGCGCCAGGAAGAGGTGCTCGGGATCGATGTAGGTGGAACCGAGGGCGCGCGCGAGTTGGTGCGCCTCGAGCAGCGCCGTCTTCAGCGCGCCGCTCAGTGCGGGTGTCGCAAAGCCTGAGGTGTCGCGGCTCTGGGGCAGACGCAGTTCGACGGCATCGGCGACGGCCGACGTGTCGGCGCCTGCGCGGCGCATCAGAGAGGTGACGGGTTCGTGTTCTGTCATGACGCGCAGAACGTGGAGTGCATCGAGTTCCGCATCGCCACGACCTGCGGCGAAACGGGCAGCAGCAGCCATGAGCTCCTGGGTGGAGCGACTCATGAGCCGACTGATGTCGATGCGACCTGGGCCCTCCGGCCCGAAGAATGCTGGCATTCCTCAGCCTCCTGACCGGAAAATGCTGAAGGTGAGTGGCAGGCGATAGCATCCGGCGTAGCTTGCGGAGCCGGATCATTTTGTGAAGGTAGATGTTTGGGCTAG